>DAIDJG010000030.1 GCA_027451445.1 Singulisphaera sp. | reverse complement strand
TCCGTCGGGCGCTGCTTCGCCTTCGCGGGAGGCATCGACTTGGCCTCAAGCTGCTCGACAACGAGCTCCCAGTGCTTCAGGTCCTTGGCAACCGATTCCGACGTCCCATAGACACTCAGGTCCATGTCACCCTTCGGCTTTTGACCACTGTGACAACCGAGGCAGTACGTTTTGAGGAACGGCTCGACGGAATCACGAAAGGTCTGATCGATCTGTCGGGGCGCATCGTCTTCTGACCCTGCCGCACCAAAACAGGGCGCGAAAAACAAACCTGTCGCCAGAAGCAATGCCCTATACATCGTCTTTCAAGGTCCTCGTTGACGCGATCGCGTTAAACAATTGTTAGCATACACCGATCGGCTTTGCACGAGAATCGCTCTTTGCACGAAAACGACGTTGCAGATCAAATCGTTTCTGCGCGCGAAATCGTCGAAGCTACACGTAAATAATGCAGGGTGACGAGCAAGTCGTTGCTCACTCTGGTCCCGGTGGATCAGCTGACCGGAGCCACCACGTCGCGCCGTGCCAGAGGAACACCGTGAAGCCGAGAATCAGCCCGAGGGGCAACTGGAGCGTACCCCAAAGCCTGTCGGGCCACCAATGGAACGCCCACCGGTATAGAGACGACTCAAGCCAGATCATTCCGGCGACAACCGCCACTGCCAGCATCCACCGCCGCGTCGTCATCGGCCAGCGACAAACCGGTATCAAGGCAACTGCGGCATACAGTACCGAGCAGACGATGCCTAAGAGCCTGAAGCAGCGATCCTCTTCGGCTTGCGTCGTCAGGCTGGCATATACCACCGCCGGAACAGGTATTTTGCATGGATGGTCTGCGCCCAACGCGCGTAATTCAGGTACTGCGCCAGACGTCACAACTGCCGCTACGATCATCCAGCGCCGGGTTGTCATCCGGGGAAGGTGCATTCGAGGGCTCCGCACACGTCACGCTAACAGGTTCGAGATGGACGCACCGTTTATCCCTCGATCGACACGTCGCCGACAGACCCACTGTCGTCGAGTTGAACGGAGATACTATGGCCCCAAAAGAGATCGCCGTCGCTGTATTCCAATTCAGCCGCACCGTCGGGTTGGAAGACGATGCTTTCCAATCGAATTCGATTTGCAATGGAATGCCGGCCGATAGGGCCGTCGCCGTTCCATTCGCGAACGTCATTCTCAAGTCGCGTCGCCACTGCGTCACGGACGTCACTTTCGTGCTTTTGAATATGTGACAGCGCCGGCTGAGCGTTATCGAGAACAGCCGCGAGTTCGTCATCCTCGACGATGATCCCGATTTCGACCCGATGGCCTGGCTTAACCTCAACCGCGCCGGACCACCAGTCCGTTTTATCGTCCCAGGTCAGCCGTCCAAACGCCTTGGTCACTGTGGATTTCGGTTTTCGAGCCATCGCGCTGCTCCTATCGTGCGGATCGAACTGGCACACCGATGATCACACCCTATGACTGATTTCGATCGGCGTTCTGAATCCGAAAGCGGTGGCAAGCCACCGCGCTCCAGGGCCTGCGGACTCCGAAAGCAATCGGCCGCGGGTTATTTGGGAAGGTCGCTGAGCGCGATCCGCTCGGGATCGAGCACCACATGTTTGACTCGCCGGCGCTGCCAGGTGTACGTAATGTGCACGCGTCCGTCGTTGGTTTGGATGACAGCCGGATACGAGAACTCGCCCGGCTCGGATTCCAGCACGGGACCGGCCTTCCAGGTTTTGCCATCCGCGGAGACCGCCGTGTTGAGCGGGGAACGGCCCCGGCGCGTGTGGTTGTAGACGAGCAGGGCACGACCATCTTTCAGCGTCACAGCGTCGATGCCGCTATTCGGGTTCGGCAGATCCGTCAGCGCCGGTGGCTCCCAGGTCAAACCTGCGTCCGACGATGATGACTCGACGATGCGTCCCTGCTTGCTGCGGCAGAGGATCTGTAAGCGGCCGCCGGGATGCGTAAGGATTGTCGGCTGGATGATTGCGATGGTAATCCCGTCGCCGAGTGGATCGGTCTTCGTCCAGGTCGTTCCGTCATCGGTGGTTCGCTCCATCTGGACGCGCCAGCCGTGACCCTCGGTGCTCGAAGGGCAGAGCAAGGTGCCATCGGCCAGTCGGACGGGCTTGTTCTTGATCGGTCCGAGGATCCCGTCGGGCAATCGTCTGGGTTGCGACCACGTCAGGCCGCCGTCCTTCGAGGTCTTCAGCATTCCCCACCATTTCGAAGGCGATGGACCCACCTTGTAGAAGAGCCGCAGCGACCCGTCTTTGCCCGGAAAGACGACCGGGTTCCAGCACGGGAAACGCTCGCCGTTTTCTTGCCGGCCGTCGGCGACCTCGACCGGAGCCGACCAGCCGCGAGCGTCCTTTCGCGCCACCCAGACTCCGACGTCGGGGTGCGACTCGCGCGTGCCGCCGAACCAGGCGGCGATGAGCCCGTCGCGAGTTTCGGCGATGGTCGACGCGTGACACGAGGGAAATGGGGCGTCGGTGAAAATGAACTCGGACATGGTCTCGTCCGCTTGCAGTCTGCCCGCGGTCAGGCAAGCCACGCAAAGCAAGAATGCGCGGAAGTTTCGAGGCGTGTTCAGAAGCATGTCGGCCTCTCAAGTCAAAGACCAGGACTCTGTGGACGTAAAACTTCTAGAGGGATTTTGATAAAGACGTGCTTTCGCGGAGCGAAAGCCGACTATCGATGCCCGTATCCTGGCGAGCATCGGCTTCTGGCTACGCGCAACGCAGAGGCTTGCTTGCGGGGAGATTCGTGATCGGAACAGCGACTCGCGCCGACCTTGGCGGCATCGATAGTCGGCTTTCGCTCCGCGAAAGCACGGCGATTCGCGCAGCGAATGCCGTTTAATTCTGAGCCCAGATTTCTCGACCGAGCGCGGCTGATCATGATCATCCTCGCAGATCAAGGCGTCTTGGGTAGCGGAACCTGCGTTCGATGCATCAAGTAGGCGACCAAATCGCGGACCTCGGCCTGGCTCAACGCGTCGAGTTGCCCCTCGGGCATCAGCGACTGCGACGACGTCTTGACCTCGTCGATATCGCGGCGGTCGAGGACCATCCGCTCGTTCTGCGTCTGAAGCGTCAGCGTTCGCTCGGTCTGCCCGCGAACCAAGCCGTTGAGCACGCGGCCGTCCTTCATCGCGACGACGACCATGCGGAAATCGGCACTGACCGCAGCACTCGGGTCAACGAGGTTTTCGACGAGATAGTCGAGGTTATCGCGCCCGGTGCCGGTCAGGTCGGGTCCAACCTCGCCGCCGTGTCCGTAAAGCCGATGACACGCACTACACACCCGATCGAACACGGCCCGGCCGCGCGAGCGGTCGGCCGCCGCGAGCGAGTCGGCACCAAGCTGGCGTTTGACCGCCGCGATCCGCTCGCGACGATCAGCCGCCGACTCGCGCAGCTCACCCCAAACCTGCGCGAGCCGCTCGTTGAGCGCCGGATCGCCCAGGCTGCGGATCTGCCGGACGTGGAACGCCGTGAGATCCTGGCGCGGTATGGCGCCAGCCGCGATCTGATCGAGAAGGGCACGCGCGAACACGGGGCGTGAGACCAACGCTTCGAGCGCCAGCGATCGTTCCGACGGATGAAATGATCGGTAGCTTTTCGCCAGCAGCACACCCACCGCCGGGTCGTCGAACTGCGTCAATCCTCGGGCGGCGACGGCGTTGACGAAACGAACGCGGATGAGCCGCTCGCAAATCGAACGTAAGTCCGGAGGACGGCTCTCGATCAAGGTTTTGAGCGCGGATTTCCTCGGCTCGAAGTCGGCCGACTCGTCGAGGGCGACGCGTTTGACATCCTCAAGAGCCCGACCGTCGCCGAAGAGCACATTAAGGTCACGAACGCGCTCGCGCAATGCTGAGCTCGCCGAAGGCGCTAGAGACCTCTCCAACGCGTCCCAGCCTGACGGCTTCGCCGCCTTGCGCCAGCCCGTCAGGGCCTCGCCGACGCCCGCGATCACCTGGGCCTGCACCGCCTCCGGCTGTCTCGCGGCGCGTTCGAGGAGGTGGCTCAATGCGGCGGGCCGCGACTCGATGTCTTCGGCGAGCCGCCGTGCGATCATGCGCGAGACGTCGGGCAGTCGCGATTCGACCGCGAGCGACACGAGCGAATCGGGATTCGACTCTGCGACGGGGATCAATCCCATCCAGATCAGCGCCGGGAGATTGTGGTCAGCGGCGTCCTCCGATCGCGATACTAACGCCTCCGCCAGCGTGATGCGTTGATCCACCGGCAGCCGTTGCAACGTCGAGCCGAGTGCCAACCGCACCAACCCTGACGGATCTCTCCGCGCCAGCGTCGCGAACTCTTCGCCTAACTCCTTGCTGAGCGGAACATCGGTCCCGCCTCGCCGGCTGAACACCGTGTCGATCGGTAGCTCGTCGGTCAGGAAGCGCACGGCCCAGGTGCGCACCGATTCGTGCTCATGGTGCAGCAAACCACGCAGAAACGCCTCGTCCGTGCCCTTGATGACGAACAACGAGCAAAGCGCGCGCACCTTGCGCACAACATCCGGCTCGTGTTCGAACATATCGCGCAGCGCGGCCTTCGCATGATCCAGCGCCTTGCCGCCGGCCGCCCGCTCGGCCAGGACGTGGCGAGCCTGGCGGACGAACCACTCGTTCGCGTGGGTGTGCAGCGCCACCAGTGCCGCTTCGTCCAGCCGGCTTACGTCACCAGTACGGATGCGCGCTGCGTCTTCATATGCGATGCGGAAGATTCGTCCCGAGGTCCGATGGACCCCTTCGTGCTCGTGACACTCACCCGTGTCGCTCCAATCGAGGACGTAGACGCTGCCATCCGGTCCATAGCTCAGGTCGATGCCCCGAAACCACGGATCGGCGGCAAAAAACCGGTCGGGCTCGTGGCGGCCGACGTAGCCGCTCCCCTCGCGTTCGAGCCGTTCGACATTCATGCGACGACCGTGCATGTTGAGGGTAAACAGCTTGTCGCGGTACGAGTCGGGCCACTGGTCACCCTGGTAGATCATCAAGCCGATATGAGCATGTCCGCCGCCCCGTTGATCATTCACGCTGCCCGGATTGGGCGACGTTTTCTGGATCTCCTTGGCGTTGTCCCAGTGGTAGTGGTCCGCATGCTGGTCGATCACCGCGTAGACCCGGGCGTTCGGCTCGATCGTATGCGGTCTCGCGAAATGGGCGCCCGGGATGAGATGCCAGAGGTGGCCGTTGACCGTGTTGATGAAGAACATTTCCCCCAGCGCGTTCCAGTCGTGACCCCACGGGTTGGTCGTGCCGTGGGCCAGGACCTCGAACCGCTTGCGCCCGGGATGATACCGCCAGATACCACCGCGGATCGGGATCCGCTGCTCGGCCGGCGTCCCCGGAACCCCAATCTCGCCCGGCGAGGACGCCCCACAGCGTCCGTAAAGCCAGCCGTCGGGTCCCCACCGCAGGCCGTTGGCGAACGTGTGATGGTTGTCCGTCGCGACCCGAAAACCGTCGAGCACGACCTCCGCCGGCCCGTCGGGTACGTCGTTCCGGTCGCGGTCGGGCACGAACAGCAACTGCGGCGGACACAACAGCCAGACGCCCCCAAACCCCAGCTCCACGCTCCCCAGCCGTTGTACGTCCTCACTGAACACCGCCCGCTTGTCGAAGCGGCCGTCGCCGTCAGCATCCTCGAAAATGAGAACGCGGTCGCGCAGGCGAAGGTCAAACCGTTGCGTCATGTCGGAATACGTGTAGTTCTCCGCGACCCAGAGCCTCCCGCGCGTGTCCCAGGCCATCGCCACTGGGTTCTGCACATCAGGCTCTGCGGCGAAGACATTGACGCGAAAACCCCCAGGCACCCGAAAACCGGCGGCAGCCTCGGCGGCGGGCAGGGCTCGCGTTTTCGACGGCTCCGTATTGGGCGGCTGGGGGAGTTCGGCGCCCGGTGCGGGGCACGACACGAGAATCAACGTCGCGGTGATCAACGGATACGAATGGAGGCGTCGCATGGTAACTCACAATCCCAGAGCGATCGGGTGGAGAATGAGGAGTGTACCACAGACGATGTCTGAAAGGTGGGACAACGAAATCGTCGTCCTGCGGGCTCGCGCTGGCTCTCCCGCAATGAAACGCCAGAGACCCGACACTAACCCGAAGCGCAAGCGTGGGATTAATTATATGATTTCCTCGCTCGCGCTTCGGGTTAGTATAGGAGGCTATCAGCAATTTGGCGCACAATGCGATCGCGAACGTCGTTAGAGAAGCGTTCCCCGCAGCACGATGACTGCGACGGTAAAGTAGATGATGAGGCCCGTCACGTCGACGAGTGTCGCGACGAACGGCGCCGAGGATGTTGCGGGGTCGAACCCCAGGCGCTTCAAGGCGAACGGCAGCATCGAGCCGGAAAGCGTCCCCCACGTGACGATCCCAATCAGCGAGAGCGCGACGGTCAAGCCGATGAGGGGCCAGTGTGATCCGTAGGTGGTGAAGAACGCACTCCAGAGAGCAATTCGAAGGAAACCGATCGCCCCCAAGACGGCTCCCAGGATCAGACCCGAAGCGAGTTCGCGCCGGAGGACCTTGGTCCAGTCGCTGAGCTGGATCTCCCCCAACGCGATGGCTCGAATAATGAGCGTTGCCGCCTGTGAGCCCGAATTCCCGCCGCTCGAAATGATCAGCGGAACGAACAGCGCGAGAACGACGGCCTTGGCGATCTCGCTCTCGAAGTGGCCCATTGCCGTCGCGGTAAACAACTCTCCCAGAAAGAGGATCACCAACCAGCTCGCCCGCTTGCGGACTAGCGAAAGGAACGGCGTCGCGACATACGACTCATCGAGCGCCTCGAGACCACCGAACTTCTGAATGTCGCGGGTCGCCTCTTCGGCCGCCACGTCCAGGACGTCGTCGACGGTGACGATCCCGACGAGACGCCCTTCGGCATCAACCACGGGCAGGACTGTGCGATCATACTTGCGAAAAAGAGCTACGGCGGTTTGCTCATCATCAGTGTCGTTGAGCGCCACGAACCGGTGGTTCATGATGTCTTGAACGTAACTGTGCAAGGGAGCGAGCAGGATCTCTCGAATTCGTATGTCGTCAACCAGTTTCCGGTCGTCGTCGACGACGTATAGCACGTTGAGCGTTTCGGAGTCCTTACCGTGCGTTCGAACGTGGTCGAGCACGTGTTTGATGGTCCATTGCTTGCCCACGGCAATGAAGTCGGGTGTCATCAACCGGCCGATGCTGCGCTCGTCGTAGCGCAAGAGCGTTTCGGCCACCCCGCGCTCTTCGGGAGAAAGCAGCGCGAGGAGCCGGTTCGACTCTTCGTCGGGCAGCTCTTCGAGCAGCGCCGTGCGATCGTCAGGCGCCATCCCTTCCAGCAGACCAGCGGCCTCGTCCTTTGGGAGGGTGTCCAGCAAGCGTTCCTGGCTCGACAGGTCCAGGTACTCGAACGTCTCCGCTGCGAGTTGGCCTTTGAGCGTGCGCAGGACATGGACCTGCTCGTGCTCGCTCAAATCGGTGATCAGGCTAGCGAGGTCCGCGGGGAGCCAGCGGTTCAGGACCTCGCTCAGCGTCTGGTGGTCCTGAGAGGCGATGAGCTCCCGAATCTCCGGGAGAACGAGTCTGCCGAGTGCGAACCTCATGAAATCTGCCCTTCCGAGCGGCGGTGGCAATGGGATGATACGGTTCCGGTCCCGCGATCGTTCGGGCCAGTCCAACTGTAAGGACCGGACTGCAGAGGGACAACGTCACTCCCGATCGCGACGCACGGAGCCGAAGCGAGAGGGGTGCCCAAGGGTTCCGCATGGGCAGAGCGTTTTTGTGTCCCACGGCGCGAGATCGGCCGTAAGAATCGCTGTCTGGGAAGCGCATCGTCAGGACCCGCCACCTACCGTCGAAGCGGTGAACACGAGGACGCTCATGCGTTCTCGTCTCAACGTCCGGCGGCGCAGAGCCGCCATGTTCCTACCAAGATTTCGCTTGACGTCAGGACTTGCCCGAAATATCTCCATGCTGACCAAGATGCTCCGTCGGTCCACGGTAGCAAGGGACCGCGGAAACTCAAGGTCGGACCACCCACGCGGCGAGGCGTGGGACGAAATCCACTGAGGCTCGAATCGTCTCGTCATGAGACGGAGGTATCGCATGCCGGATTATTTCTCCCCAGCAGACTGGGCGAAAGCGAAAGCCAAGGCGCACGAGGACGAAAACTTCAAGAAAAGTGCGTCAGGGATTGACTCTCAGCTCAAGAAGGTCAAGGCCTTGATGGACGGGATCAAGAACAAGACAACGTGCACCAAAACCGTCGTGGAGATGAAGAAACTGCGAGTCCTCGCCGCGAAGGCGTTGACCGTCGCCACCAAGGCGCAGAAGTCGAGGAGCAAGCTCCCCGACGCCGCGGCCGACAAGAAGGTCCAAATGACGTACAACGTCTACATGGCCTACCTCACGAACATGATCGAGGCCATCGATCGTCAAACGACGACCTACATCAATTTGATCAAGGAGCACTTCGGCGACAAGGAAGCGGGCAAGAGCGAAGTCAAACGCAAGCGTGAGCCCGACTCGCTGACACTTGCCGGGATCATGGCCAACAAGAAGATGTTGGCGATTTTCCGCCAGTACTGCCAGAAGGGGCATCGGGACAATTTCGAGTTCTACAAAGACGTGACGGTGGGAGGAAACAGGGCCCCCTCCCAGAAGCTCTACGATCGCTATTTCCGCAAGGGTGCGCCCCTCGAACTCAACGTCGACAGCCAGGTCTTCGAGGAATGGGCCGAGGCCGCCGAAGCGGGAGACTTCTCGACGATCCGGATGGGGGACACGATCGAGCTGATCAAGGGTTATCTCGAGGGCCAAGCGCTCGCACCGCTCCAGGCGGATCGGGCCAACCTGAAGGCCTGGGTGGACGCACTCTGCAGCGTCTAATCCGCAGAGCGCGGTCGCCGGACTCGAAGCGCGGCGACCGCCGTCGGGATCGAGCCACTTGAGCAGCGCCTCAATTCGGTTCGATCTTTGCGCCTTCCTTCCGCGCTTTTGCGAGGAATGCCTCGCCGTTGAAGATCCCTTTCGGAAACTCGTCGAAACCCGCCAGAGCCTTCACGTTTACGCGTTTGAACCGGGTATGGTCGGGTTTTTTGGTCGAGGGCTTCTCGCGCTCGAGGCCATCGGTTCTCGACTGCTCCCAGAGCGAGACGTACCAAGACCCGTTGGGAAGCTGTTGGAACGCTTTTGCCCTGACGTCCTCCATCTCCCAGGTCTCCTTCTGGTAGCTCTTTCTCCAGCTCACCTGCCGGACCGCGATCCAGTCGTGCGCGGGGTCCAACGTGTAGTAGTGCGGAAACGGCTCGTGGCGATCGCCGATTTGAATCTGGCCGTTCACCTTGATCACGACCATGTCCTGCGGAGTATCCTCGCCGGGTGGGAGTGCCTCGAGGCCCATGAGCCTCATGTGCCCGACCCCCCACTGGTCGTCGACGACCTTGGGAAACCCATCACTTGCCGAATCCATAACGTGCACACGCATATCGTCGGCAGCGAACCGCGTCAGATGGTAAGTCATGTCGGCCGTCACGAGCGCGGTATTGGTCGACTTGTCGACCGGGAACCAGGCGGCCACGCGATCGCCGTCGAACGCGCCCGTCGGCGACTCTCGGAGACTCGGAATGAGGTCGTCGGGATGATCACCGTACTGCTGATTATCGGCGCTGAAGTAACGTACGCGGCTGCGGTCGCTTGAACGAAACACGTCGCTGACCATGTTCTTGCAGTAGGCGTCGACGTACGCGTTACTGACCGTCGCGTACTCCAGATGGATCGTGCCGTGATAGTCGTTGGTCACTACGCGCACGTCGCGCGGAAACTTGCGAACCACTTCGGCCAGTGCCATGATCGCCGCGCGAACTTCGGGCGATTGATCGTCCCACTTCCCCGCACGCGTTTTGGTGACATCGACGACCTTCGCGTCGCGCGGAACCCCGAGCGCGACCATATCAGCCGGACCTGAGTCGGGATAGTCGTAGTCGATCGTCTCGAATTCCTTGCCGTACTGCTGTTGGTCGCCGAGTTGATAAAGCTTCTTCTCGCGGATCCGACGCCGGGTCGCTACGTCGTACCACACCTGCTTGTGCAACCGCGATGCGCCCAGGGCGTCGTGGTCGTACTGGTCGAGCCGGATCGTCTTTTTGCCGTCGAGGTTAGCGAAGTCGTAATCCTCGGCAAGGATCGGCGGCACGCGCCGCAGGGCATCGGGCGTGCGATACGGGACGACCTGCTTCGGATTGAGTTCGGCGTCACGCATCATGGGCGTGCTCAATCGCCCTCTTTGGTCCCTGTCATCGCGAACCCAATGCTGCGCGGATTTTTCGATCGAGTCGTTTCCTTCGTAAACAAACCAAGCGCGCTTGGCGACATCGAGCATCCTCACGACTTTGCCACTGCGATTGAATTCGATGCCAGCGTCGCAGTTCACCCAGCCCTCATAGCCCTGGTCGCTCTTGAAGTGAATCCAGGGCATCGGGCCGTTCTCGGCCTCCTTCACCGGCGCGGCGTCTTTCTTGGGAACGCTTGGTGGTGCGGCGTTCGACGCTACGACGGGTGCTGGGGTCGCGGAAGACCGCGGATCCTCAGCACGCGTGAACGCGAACGTTGCTCCCGCAAGAGAAACGAGGCCGGTGAGCAGCAGCAGGACTTTGACACCTTTCGCCTTCAGGGAGTCGCGAGCAGCACTGGCCGCAAGTCGTGCGGCAAGGGCGCTCACTGGAGCCAGAGCGAGCGCGGCTCGCGTAGTCGTCACGGCCCAACCGGAGGGCAGTTCGGTTTGAGCGACGACCGCGAGTCGACCAAGAATCGCGGGCGGAACACCGCGCGCGGCCAGGCGGCTGCGCAGACGCTCTCGTGCGCCGGCGAGCCGGCGGCGGAGTGTCGCCTCGCCGCACTGCAGGATTCGGGCGGCTTCAAGCTGAGGTATGCCCTCCAGGTCGCACAGCACGAGCGCCCTGCGATAGGTGTCCGGTAACCGCGCGATCGCGTCGTGCAACTCCGCGACGTGTCGAGAATCATCGGGCGGATTGGGAAATACGGTGAGGTCGGGACTGCCCTGTTCTTTGGTCCGTCGGCGCGTTACCTCGCGACTCGCTCTGAGCGCAACATGGTATGCAACGCGGTAGAGCCAACCACCGAGCGAGTCGTCGACCCAGAGTGAACTTGCGCGCCGGACGAGGATCAGAAACGTGGCCTGAAACGCGTCCTCGACCGCGTGCGAGTCGTGGAGGACATCGCGGCAGACAGCGCAAACCATCGGTCCATGACGCGCCACGAGAATGCTGAAAGCGTCCTCATCGCGGCTCGCGACGTAGCGACGCAATAGAGCGGCGTCGGACTGACCCACACTCGAATGTGCGGAGAAGAGCTGCTGAATCGACCGAACCGTCTCTCCCCAACGTCCGCGCATCATGGCACGCCGGTCCTCTCGGGTCCTTCGATTTGTCCCTCTGACACTAACTCAAAGGACATTCGAACCGGAATCCGATCAACTTTTTTCGAGACTTTTCGCCGGAGACTGTGGAGCGCAAATTGCGCTTGTGCCGGGCAAGGTGTGCGGGAGGCCGAGGCTCCGCCCTCCCGGAGACGGCGTAAGTCGGCTGGCACTATGATGTGTGCGGCCAGGCGTGAACAGCCAATCAGACCGGCATCTCACCTGCCGCAACGGCAGGTTCCGGGCGGCTCGGCGCGGTGACAGGCGGGAGGAGCGGATACAGAAGCTGGTCGGCCAGCGTATCAGGCAGCTTCGCCTTGATGCCGTAAGACTCGGGCAATGCGTCGGGCAGATGATGAGTCCCAAACAACCGATCGAGCCAGGGCAACGTTGACGCGTAATTGTGGTTGATCGGTCCGGTGCGCGTGTGGTGCCAGTGGTGAAACGCGGGCGTGGAGATCACCCATTCCAGGGGCCCGAACCGCCAGCGCAGATTGGCATGGATGAAGAATCCCCAGACCGTGCCAATCAGGGTGACGACGACAGGTACGAGGGTGCCGGACGCCTCCGTCGGGCCGCCCAGGCCCAGGACGTAGATCGGAATGAGGCCGCAAAACCGGCCGAAAACCATGTCGATTGGATGGGCGCGCGTGTTGACGAGGAAGTCGAGTTCCTCCGCGCTGTGGTGAATGGAGTGAAAGCGCCAGAGAAAGGGGATCTCGTGGCTGAGCCGGTGGCCCCAGTAATAGCCGACCTCGCCCGCCACCAACCCCGCCAGTGCCCGCGCCCAAAGCGGCAAGCCCGCGGCCGCAGAGAGGAAACCGCTGGGAATCAACCCGTGCACAGCCCAGGCGAGCATGCCGACCGGAACGCTGAGCAACAGCGCGGGGAGCAGGCTGCTCAGCAAGAAGTAGCCGAGATCGGTGGCAATGCCCTTGCGCAGGACCTTTTGCGGATGCGCGGCGAAGAGCCGCTCGAGGGGGACGAAGATCACGACGAGGATCGTCAGCCACAAGGAAAGCCGTACGATCGTGATCAGGAAATCCATGAGAGTCGGACCGAGAAGCTGCGACATAACTACCGCCGGTCCCGTTTCAGGTTCGAAACCACAATCGTACAGCCCGACAACGGAGGGCACATCAAACGGTCGAGCCGACTCAGACGGAGGCGGCTTTCGCGGCACGACGGCGCCGATTGGCAGCGCCAAGGCCCAGAATCCCGACCACGGCGAGTGTCACGGTCGCGGGTTCCGGAGTCGCTTGCACCTGCACCTGCTGGAGCGACACGCCATCGACCAGCGAAAACGGAGGAAGGCCCGTGGGGGTACCCACCGCCAGGAAGGAGAGCACGTTACCGTTACCGTCCCAGGTGAAGTTGAACGTCTGATACATCCAGCCGCTCCATGCACCCTGAGGATTGTTGTAGACCGCAGTGGCGAACGTCTGGTCGCCCAGTTTCACCTGCCATTGTTCCGTGGTGGGCCCGTTACTCGTTCCCATCTGCTGCGCACCGGCCCACCAGAAGCCAAGCTGGTACGTGTCGCCGACCACCAGGCCATTGATCGCCTGACTGATCGGGCCGACGTCGAAAATGCCGTCGGCGGCGACGAAGTTGCCGCCATCCGGGCTGGCCGTTACGCCGCCCGCGAGCGGAACACCGCCATAAATACCGGTCCCACTGTTGAGGCTGGGCGACGTACTGAAGAGAAAGTTGTAGTAGGGGTTCCCGTCGGACGCCGTACCGGTCGTCCAATCCGCAACCGTGTTGCCGTTGTAGCCAATCTGGCCGATGTTGCCCGTCTCAAAACTTCCATTCTGCACCAACTGCGTGGCCTGGGCGCCATTTGCGGCGCCGAGCGCCAAAGCCATCGAGGCAATTAGCCTCACCACCATTCTTGGATACCGCATGTGAGCTCCTCGCTGCCTTGAGGGAACTGGCGTAATTCGGAGCGAATACGCTTGTTGAAGTTTTACAGAACGTAAACTTGCGGTTACAAGGTCCACTCGCAGCACCTCCCGGAACCCCCCGTTGGGGTTGCAAAAAGCCGACATCCCAACCCAACCGGACAGAATTTAGCAGAAAAGCCGAAATCAATAGCCAGGCGTGTGTTGCTTTTCTGCCACACATCGCATCTCAGCGGCCAACGGACGAACCCGGTGAACACAAGTCGACACAATCGCCCTGCTGGGCATCGGCGGCGGTTCGAAACGCCTCTCGTGCCGTGGCCGCCGCGACGCCGGCATTGACTGCGGAAACGATTCCCACGAGCGAGTTCAGCGTCTCGTCGTCGATCCCGGCGGCCCGCGCTTTTTCGATCCGCCCGCGCGTGCAGACCTGACAACCTCGCGTCAACGTCACAGCGAGACCGATCAGGTGCTTCTCGCGTTCGGTCAGCAATCTGCTCTCGTGGGTCTTTTGCAGATAGTCCAGCACGAGAGTTCCATCGTAGGGCATCGGTTGCGCTCTCCCTGGTTGCATGTTGAGAAACTAGGTCTTCCCGCGGCTTCTTGCGCGGGCCCATACATCGACCGCCATCATAAGGCCGGCGCCGGCTAGGTATAAGACCGGCGTGATGAATCGTTGGACTTGACGGAGCCAGGGATACCCACGGTTCTAGTTGCGCAACGGCCTGGCTCATCGTGACGAAGACTCGTACGCCGTCATTCGCTGGTGTGCGCGTCTGCCGCCTCGAAGCAGAATGTCGAAAGTGGGTGGCAGGGGTCGAGCCCAGCCACCCAAGGTCTCCCAATTTCGCGCACCGACTGTTGCTCGCTTACGATTTTTTCGCGGAATCGCCAAGAGAAACGCGCACCGTGCGTCTAAAGGGGTAGGGAGACCGGTTCCTCCACTTAATGAGAGTGAGGCTCGGCCCACGCCTTTCGCAATCGGGAGGATGATGTCATGGTTCCTCGGGCTGGACGCTGTCTGGTTGGCACGTTGATCGGGATGCTCCTCGTCGTGTCGGAGGCCCGTTCTCAGGGGATCCTGATCGAGCAGGATTTCCGCAGGCATCCCGTACCCATTGCCCGGACGTTTGAGATTCGCGACGTTTCGGTTGATGCGCAGATCCGCGATCAGATCGCCGACGTCCAGGTTTCGCAGACGTTCCACAATCCCGGCTCGTTTCAGGTCGAGTCGGAATACTTCTTCCCGCTTCCGGAGGAAGGAGCGATTCAGAGCTTTGTGCTAATGGTCGACGGCAAGGAGCTGCCTGGCCGGCTATTACCCAAGGAGGAGGCGCGGCGGATTTACGAGGAGATCGTCCGGACTCGCCGCGACCCTGCGCTTCTTGAGTACATGGGGCGCGGCCTCTTCAAAACGAGCGTCTTCCCGATCCCGCCCGGCGCCGACCGCAAGGTCACGATGCGCTACAGCCAGATCTGCAAGCGGGAGCGAGACGTCGTCGAGTTCTCTTATCCGTTCAGCACTCAAAAGTTCACCGCCAAGCCCATTCAGCGCTTGAGCCTGAACCTCAGGATCCAGAGCCGAGACCCGATCAAGTCGCTGTACAGCCCCACGTATGACCCTCGCATCGAGCGGAACGGCGACTTCGACGCTCGGCTCTCGTTCGAGCAACGCGACGTCGTCCCGAGCGCCGATTTTCGGCTCGTCTACACACTGGCTGACGGAGCCGTTGGGACGTCAGTCCTGAGCTATCGCCCGAGCGAGTCCGACGATGGTTATTTCCTCCTGCTCGCGAGCCCGAGCGTCAAGCCGGCAGACCAGAAACCGCTGCCGAAGACGGTCGTCTTCGTCCTCGATCGATCGGGGTCCATGGCGGGCAAGAAGCTCGAGCAGGCGAAGAAAGCGCTCGCCTTCGTGCTCAACAACCTGCGCGACGACGACCTGTTCAACATCGTGGTCTACGACGACCGTGTGGAGTCTTTCAGGCCCGAGCTCCAGCGCTATACCCCGGAAAGCCGCCGGGAAGCCGAGCGGTTCGTCGACAACATTCGCGAAGGCGGAAGCACGAACATCGACGCGGCGCTCAAGGACGCGCTCGGCATGATTCAGGGCGACGACCGGCCCAGCTATGTCTTGTTCCTCACTGACGGGCTCCCCACGGCCGGAGAGACGCGCGAGTTGACCATCGCCGACAACTGCCGGAGCAACAATCGGTACCGTGCCCGCGTGTTTGCCTTCGGCGTCGGCTTCGACGTGAACGCCCGCCTGCTTGATCGCCTCAGCGGTGGCAACAGCGGGACGAGCGAGTACGTCAAACCCGACGAGAATATCGAATCGCACGTGGCGCGATTCTACGCGAAGATGACGAGCCCCGTCCTCTCCGATATCCGGATCGAGATGACCAACACCGACGTGAATCGCACCTACCCGCGTGACATTCCCGACCTGTTCGAGGGCGGACAGCTCGTGTGGGTGGGCCGCTATCGGCAAGCGGGCCCAACGACGGTGCGGGTTTCGGGAAAAGTCGGCGGCGAGCGGCGTACCTTCGAGGTGCCGGCGCAGTTGAATGCCGTCGGACGGGGGAGTTCGCACGACTTCGTCGAAAAGCTTTGGGCTGTGCGCCGATTGGGATTCATCATCGACCAGATCGACCTCCACGGGCAAAACCGAGAACTGGTCGATGAGTTGGTAGCCCTCAGTACGAGGTACGGCCTGCTGACGCCGTACACGTCGTTCCTCGCGGATGAGCGCGTCACCCTGCACGCCGCCCGCGCGAATTCCGGGCGGGCGTTCGAGTCGCTCCGGGATTTGAATGAGACCTCGGGCGAGAGCGCCGTCGCTCAGCGCCGGCTGAAAGGGAAATTCGCGGCCGCCGACCGCGTGACGTCGACTGCACCGGCTCCCGTCCCCGCGCAGGAGTCGGAGGGCTACTTCGCTGGTGCGCCCTCCGCTCGTGCTACCGGTGGCGCCTTGCCGAGCCGGCCGGCACCGCAGCAAGGAGCGAACGGTCCGAGGATGGCGGGTGGCATGGGCATGATGGGCGGTGGCATGGCGGGCATGGGTCAGCCCTACCAATTCGGCGTTGTCGCCGAGGATGCCAAGGGAAACAAGAAGGTCGTAAACACCGTACGTCAGATCGGCGCCAAGGCGTTCTATCGCAAAGGGGACCACTGGGTGGATTCAACCGTGAAACCCGAAGAGGAGTCGAAGGCCACGGTCGTCGAGCAATTCAGTGACGAGTTCTTCCGCATCGCGGGTCGACAAGATGCGGAGTTGAACCAGTATTTGACCTTCGAGGAGCCCGTGGTTGTGAACCTCGCCGGTAAGGTTTATCGCATCGAACGCGCGAAATAACCTGCGTAGCTGGTTTGCAAGTCGACCGAATTCCCGGCCCTCGCCTCCCGAATTCTGACGGAAGCGAGGGCTTTGCTTTGGTGCAAGCATCGGTCACGAATCACGTTCATACGTCGGTACGAGCTGGTCTGGTATTTCCTGGCGGACTCGATACGATACGGCGGGTATAGGGCTCGGACGCCCTGACGATCGCCCACTTCCTCCAAGTTGCCATATTGGTTCCTCGGGATTCCCTTCGAGCTGTACCACTGAACGGAGGTTGTGGTGAGAGCACAGGTTGCAACCGATCGCGTCAGCCTGGCCTGGCGCGTGGATCGCGTGTCGGTCGAACCGACCTGACTGAACGTCCCCACGGCGAGATTTCTCCGAGGGTCCATCATCCGCCAATTGACGCTTACTATCAGCGGGAGCTGACAGACACGAATCCAAAGGCCTCCCCCCATTAACTGACTTTCCGTAGGTGGCCGCGGCAATATCTCAGCATTAACCGCGGCCCCCGGCAAGCGGCTAAGGCAGCCCATAGGTCCGGGGCTCCACGCGTAGGAGGCGAAGGATCGCGCGTTGGGCCTTCGTCAGTTTGGTTA
>DAIDJG010000029.1 GCA_027451445.1 Singulisphaera sp. | reverse complement strand
ACAGCCTCGGTGGTGTTCCCCATCTTGGCGATCGCGCGACGGAGCGAAGCCACCGCGGCGCCATTGTCGCCCATCCAAAGC
This sequence comes from Singulisphaera sp., assembly GCA_027451445.1. Classification (GTDB taxonomy): domain Bacteria; phylum Planctomycetota; class Planctomycetia; order Isosphaerales; family Isosphaeraceae; genus DAIDJG01. The sequence goes on along the minus strand of DAIDJG010000029.1, from coordinate 20,402 downwards.
CGGCAGAGTCCCGCGTTCCGATCGGCGTCGAGCGGAGCACCCTGGTTCGCGGACAGCGTTTCAAATCCGGCGGCGGCTGCGGACCAAAGTCCATCGTTGGCCCAGCCGAGGGCCTCCTGGAATCGGCTGAGCGCGTCGCCTTGCAACCCAGGCGGCGGCGGGGAAAGCTCGAATGCGTCCTTCTGCGCGATCGGCACGACGGGATTGGACGCGATCGACTGGATCGCGCTTGCGACCGGCTCCTCAAGCTTGGGATCGAGCCGCTCCGCCAGTCGAAGGTGCTCCAGGCCCGCGCTGAAAAAGCCGGACTCGGCGAGATACGATCCGACCAGACGGGCGACTTCGCCGAGGGAACTCCGAAATTCTGGAGGGACCGCCGTCAGCGCACGCTGAAACTGCGCGGCGCCTTCCAGAGCGCCTTCGGTGCCCAGGATCAAGCGAGTGAGGAGCGCTTGTGCCCCGAGGTGGTTGGGCTGCTTCTCGACCACGAGGCGCAAGGCCGCGATGGCTTCTTCGAGTTTCTGTTGTCTTAGAAGATAGATGGCTTTCCGTGTGAGCAGCCAAGGGTTGCCTGGGTTTTTGCGCAGTCCCTCCTCTAAAGTCGAGAGCGCGAGTTCGAGCTGACCATTTTCGGCGAGTCGATTCGCGCGGTCTGCGAATGCCTCAACCTTCTGGCAACACCACTTGAACTTCTGGCCGCTCCCACAAGGGCAGGGGGCGTATTGATCAACCGACGCCATTCCGCGAGGTCCTCAAATCGGATGTTTGCAGCAGGAAGAGGGTTTCGATGATCACAGTAGCAAAGCGGGCGTCGGTTCGTCTATCCTGCGGGCTCCTCGGTTCCGGCCGATTCCCCACACCTCAAAACGCTCAGCTTGCTGGTCAAGAATCCGTTCGTGGGTTACGCTCAAATGTATCCCGTGCTCGGAGGTGACCCATGATCGGCCGCCGAACCGCATTCTTCTCAACGGTTTTCGTGCTGCTTGGCCTCGCGGCGTGGGGACTCGCCGGGGAGAACTCCAAGGACGCTCCCGCCAAGAAGAAACACGTCGACGATATGCCGAAGGTCACTCCCAAGGACAAGGAACGTTCCTCGTCGTTCCTGCGCCCGCCGGGAACCGATCGCTACAATTCGAACGGAGTGGATTGGGAGAGTATTCCCGCCTGGCGGCAGTCGTCGTTTTTTGGGATTCGCGCTCAAGGGCAGGTGTTCATCTATGTGGTCGACTGCTCCGGGAGCATGATTGATGAAGCTCGCCTCACGCGTGCGAAGAGCGAGGTGAGACGAAGCGTGATGGCGTTGCAGCCTCCGCAACGCTTTCAAATCATTTTCTACAATGACGAGCCGATCCCCATGCCAGGGATCCTGCCGAAATCGGCCGATCTGAACTCGAAGGATCAGATGTTTCAATGGCTCCGACTCATTGAGCCGGATGGTGAGACCGATCCGCGAGGCGCACTGAGTCTGGCGCTCTCGATGCGTCCGGATGCTATCTTTCTACTGTCCGACGGCGAATACCCGGACGGCACGGCGGAGTCGCTCGCCAGGAAGAACCCTCGAAAGATCCCCATCCACTGCGTCGATCTGGGACGGGGCGACACTGCCGAGCAGCTCAAACAGATCGCGCGCGATAGCGGCGGGCAATACCGCTGGCGTCCCAATGCGGACCCGAATGCCCGTTGAATGACCGCTCATTGTCCAGCCGAAACGGAGCCGGCGGGGCTGCCTCGAATAGCCATCCCCTCGGGTAGCGGCCGCGCCGCCACCAGATAGCCTCGGGCGTGCAAGTCGTCGCGCAGCTTGCGATAGAGTGTGAACGCGTCCGGGTAGATCCACATGGTGATGGTGCCGCGCGACGGTTGGACGCGATTGATGGCGCGGGCGAACTCCGACACGGGGCTTTTCGTTTGCTCGTAAGTCTCGCCTCGGCCTTCGAACTCAGGAACGAGTTCCCATCCCTTTAGACCGTAAGAGATCTGACGCCGTTCCATAAAATCCCCAAGGCCAGGAAGCATGCGTCCCATCGCGTAGTGAAGCGAGAACGCACCCACGGGACCTACCTGCGATTCGATCATACGTCTGTCGTCGAGCACGCGCGTGCGGACCTCGGAATCAGACTGGATCATCGACTCAAGCCGTTCGAGATCGATGAATGTCACCCGATTCCGCCGCAGTTCAAAGTGATACTCGGCGCCACCCGTAGGTCGAGCGACGGGCGTTTTGTCGGCCAGGAGTTTGGGCTTGGGGCGAGGCGCGTTGCGGATCGCGGCAACCTCGTCCTTCAAGCGATCGCGCTCCCCGCGAATGAAGCCGCCCTGGGACTCGACGAGGGCGATCATTGAGCTCGGATCGCGCACTCTGAGCAGGAGCTTCTTGCCATTCGCCTCGTCGAGCTGTGCTTGCGCGACGGCACGCGCGAGGGCTTGTTGGGCCTCCTCGGCGCGCGCTTCGGCGCGAGCGCGGTCGCGGCTCGCAACGTCGAGCTCGGTTTCAGCGCTGGCCACGGCGGCGCGATCCAGTTGGGACGCGGGCGGGGTGACCACAGGTGCGACGACCTTCGATTGGGGCTTCGGCTTCGCGGCAGGTTTCGGAGGCTCAGGCGCGGGTATCACAACCACCTTCGGGGGCGGTGGCGACGGCCGTGGGGCGAACGTGGTGTACGCGAGCGCAGCGAGACCCAGGAGCACGCTTCCCAGGTTGGCCAGGACCCGGCGATACGACTCGGGCGCGATCGGCGTATTGCCGCTCATCGCCTTGTCTCCTGTCCGCTGAGGCTGATCAAATTGGTTTCTCCGAACTGGATCGAGAGGGGCCAGTTGATACCCGAGAGCAGAGTCTGGCGGCGGGCGTCCTGATAAGTCTTCATGCCCCCCCGCTCGACCAGGAACTTGAGCGACGGCCGAGGAATGATCAGCGGGTCGACCTGGCGGCGCTGTTCGAGGATTCCCTTGAGCTCTTTGACGAGCATTCCATCCTTCGTGGCAAGAGCCTTGGGTGACAGCCGATACCCGCCCGGGTAGAGGATCAGCCCGTTCGGTCCGCAAACCACGGTGATGTCGAAAGGTACCTCGACACGCGTTCTCGGGATCTCACGTGAGTGCGCATTGCGAGGCGGTGGTGGTGGCTGACTCGTGCTGTCCGATTGCTGAGGAGCGCTCCCCGAAAGATTCATAAACGGTGACGGCGTTCCTGTCGACCCGGCCGGCGAACCGACGGAGCCGGGAGTCGAACTGGGACTCGGCAGCTCCGAATTTGTAGAGCTCGACGAGCCTCCACCTGCCGTCGTGGCCGACGAAGACCTTCCCGTTCGTCCACCCCCTGAGGCGTTCCCGGCGTTGCCGGACCCGCCCGACGAGTTGCCAGCCGAATCGTTCTCATCCTCGGGCTTATCGAAGACAAAAGGTTCCGACGCGCCAGGAATGATGGGGATTCGATCGAGGTTGCTTTTGTCGCCTGCTCCCGGATTCGCCAACTCTGCGAGGACGCCGCTCAGTCCCGAGTTCGGGGTGACCGCCGGCGGTTTCGCACCGAGGCCTCCGAACGGCGCTCCACCCGATGATCGATTCGGTGCAGAATTACTCGTTCGGCCGCTCGGATTTCCAGGGAGGACATTCTGGTCCGCTCGTCCCCCCGAGCCGCCGGTGGCTTCCAACGTGGGAAGTCCATCCGGGTTGACCTCAGTCAATCCTGCGGGCGTTCCGAACACTCGCTCGGTCGCCGTTGTCCCACCCGGGGGGCCAAACGGGACGAGCGCGGGGTTTCCTCCACCTGAAGGCGGTGCTCCGCCGATCGACGAAGGCGACGAACCCGGTGCCTCGAAGACCAGTCCGCCACCCGCGCCGTTGTTCGAGCCGATTCCACCGAAGGGCGGCGGTCCGCCCCCGCCGACTCCTGAATCGCCAGCAACGTCGCCTGAGCCCTGGACGAAGGAACCAACGCCTCCGGAAGATCGCGAGGAGTTCCCTCCCATTCCACCCACGAGAGAACCACCACCGCTACCGGTTCCCGCCGGCCCGGAGCGACCACCGGAGCCAATCGCACCGCTTCCACCCTCGGGAACACCCGTGGGCCGAACCGGCCAAACGAACGAATCCGGCGAGTCTCCCTGGTTCGAGCGCCGTCCACCTGACCGATCACCAGGCCAGCCGAGCTCGGCTTTGTCCGAGACCGCTGGGGGGGAAGCGCTGGACCGGTTCGCCACGATCGAGTCGACGTTGAGGGGCTCGTCGGGCTCGGAAAAGTCGATCTCCCAATCCTGGTCGACGAGCTCGTACCCGAACGCAATGCCGAGCATTTCCAGCCGCCCGCGCGCTTCGTAGTAGGGACGAATGCCATCCGGACGGATCACGAAAAAGATGTACGGGACCGATGGGGCACCGTCCGGCGAGCTCAATGCACCAATGCGAATCAGTTCACGGGCCACGGCCATGATGAAGGGATTGGACCGGACTCCGAGGCCCGACCGCGCTAGCTCGAGCAAGGTGAAAGTGCTCCCGTTCGGTTGGATCGTCACCGTGCCGTTGCGGCACTCGATGATCAGCGGCCGCCGCCAAGTGCCGTTCGGCCCCTTGTGAGGCAGGATCGAATAGCTCGAGGAGGTTCGTGCTTTGGCCAGAGCAGCCTTCGCCGCGTCGCGTTCTTTCGCCAGGGCGTCGCGTTCCATGGCCACGGAATCGAGTTCGATCTGTTTCTGGCGAGCCTTTTCGGTGAGCGCATCAATCTGTGAACGAACAAGGACCTCGCGACGACGCCAACGCTCCGATTCCGCGAGCGCTTTCTTCCTCGCCGCTTCGAGCGTCTCGGCCCTCTTGTCGGCCTTCTGTGTCTCGAGAACCTGTTCCGCCGTGAGGCTCGCGAGCTGGGCGAGCGCCTTCTTCGTCGGGTCCTCCGGCGGAGGCAACGACGGGGGCGGCGCCGGCTCGGGTTCTGGCTCGGGCTCGGTTTGGGGTTCGGGAGGAGGAGGAACCACGACGGGAGTGGCCTTGGGGACCTCGGCGACGAGACGCGACTCGGCGGCGCGGCGGTGCATCGCGATCACCAGGGTGAGCGTCCCGCCGAGGCACGCCAGGATCAAAAACAGCGGGAGTAGCTCGGACCCGATCCTCGGGCGAGGGCGAGTCATGGCATTTTGGCCTCCCGTGCCCTGTCTCGCCTGGGATTGCCTTCGACGTCCGTTCCAAGACGCGCGAATGACATGCGAGAGACTTCCTCCACCCGCGACGACACCGTCAGTGCTGGGAACGATGACTTGCGCGGACGTATCGAACTGATCGGTTTCCGGGGCAGTTCGACTTGAATGGCAGCCGCTTCGGGAGTGAGCCGGGAGGAACTTCGACCCGAACGGGCGACCTCAGATCGTATTGCGGACGGTTCCCGCTGCGCGGGTGACTGCCGTGGGTGCAGCCTGTTCGGCCTGATGGACCGTCACAATGCGCTCCGCCGCGCGATGAACCAGGCCCGTGGTCGAGTGGCCCTCCACGAGTGGAATGAGGACCAGGCGGCCGCCGGCGGCCTCCACCTCCGCTTTACCGACAACCTCCTCGGGACGATAGTCGCCCCCCTTGACCAAAACGTCGGGCAAGATTCGATCGATCAACTCGAGCGGCGTGTCCTCGGAAAAGACGGTCACCGTGTCGACGCACTCCAGTGCGGCGAGCAATTCCGCACGCGCGTCCTCATTGTTGAGCGGCCGCGACGGTCCCTTGAGCCGCCGCACGCTCTCATCCGAGTTCAAACCGACGATTAGATAATCGCCGAGGGCCGCGGCCTGTCGGAGTAGCCGAACGTGCCCAACGTGGAGGAGGTCGAAGCACCCATTCGTAAATACGACCTTCTGACCCGCGCGTCGCCGCCGGTGGACTTCCGCAACCAAACCTTCGAGATCCCGTTTCTTCGCCATCTCGGTGGCATGGTGCGCGAACAGGTCGCGGAGGATTTCCTCGCGAGAGAGCAGCACCACGCCGTTCTGCTCGACCTCGAGCCCCCCGGCGACATTCCCAAGCGCGGCGGCTTCGAGATAGTCCGCACCCCCAGCGATGCAGAGGCCAACGACGGCGAGCACCATATCCCCTGCACCCGTGATGTCGTAGACCTGCCTCGGCCGCGTCGGGACGAGCTCGGCTCGTCCGTCTGAGTGGACCATGGCCATCCCATCACGGTCCAGCGTGATGAGGATCGACTCCATCTTCAGCGCATCGAGAAGCTTTCGACCAGCCGCCAGCGCGTGCTCTGGCCTCGCGATCGACATTCCCGACGCGAGTGAGGCTTCGAGACGATTAGGCGTCATGCAGTGGACACCCTCATATTTTGAATAGTCCGCGGACCGGATCGGATCGGCCAGGACTCGCACACCCAGACTGCGACTCGTCGCGATCAACGCGCGAATGAGTGCCGGCGTGCAAACGCCTTTATCGTAGTCGGAGATCAAGACCATGTCCGCCGCCGCGACGGCCGCCTCAAAGCGCTCCGACAAGTCGTCAACGAGCTCCTGGCCGATGGGGTCGCGCACCTCGTAGTCGACACGGATCATTTGCTGCGCGTGGCGGTCCTGGGCGCGGCCCATGTAACGCTCTTTAAGCGTCGTGGGACGATCCGAGAGGCCAACCACGAGACTGTCGTCGATGCCGTGCTCGGCGAGCAAGTTTCGAACCGTCTCCGCTTCGGAGTCGCAACCGACGGCCCCGACAAGCTGGACCTCCGCCCCGAGCGCCGTGAGCATCGTTGCGACGCTTGCTGCACCTCCGAGCCGGTGTTCACGGTGGTCGGCCCGCAGCAAGGGCACGGGCGCTTCCTGACTGATCCGCTCAGCGTATCCCCAGACGTATCGATCAAGAATCAGGTCGCCGACCACCAGGATGCGAGGATGTCCCAGGGTCTCGACCCGTCGGATCAAGTCGTAAGCCATGCCGGGTCCTCCTTGACCACGGACGTTGAACGTAGATCTCGCGGGCGCAGGCCATCGCGTTTCCCCGCGCGCGGAGATCGCACCGCGGCCACAGCGTAACCGACTGGCCAAGTCCGTCAAGGTGGCTTTGGACGGGCCTTCGCACGGAATCGGCCAGCACGACGGAAGCCGTTGTGAAACAACGGGTTAGGCGGCCTGCGCCTCGTTGAGCAAGAGCCGTGTGGCTTCGAGGCGGGGAGCTTCGAAGATCTGTTCGGGAGTGCCCGATTCGATGATCCGACCCTCGCCAAAAACGTGAATCGTCTGCGACGCTTGCCGTGCGAACCGCATGGCGTGGGTGACCACGATCATCGTGAGACCATTGCGTGCCAGGTCGGTCATCACCGCGAGCACCTCGCCCGTCATCCTCGGATCCAGCGCGCTGGTGGGTTCGTCGAAAAGCATCGCCGCGGGCTGCATGGCGAGCGCCCGCGCGATGGCGACACGCTGCTGCTGGCCCCCCGAGAGCTGTCGAGGCATGGCGTGGATCTTATCGGCGAGCCCGACCTGATCCAGAAGCTTCCGCGCGCGTTCCTCGGCAAGATCCCTCGCGAGCCCGAGGACGAAGATCGGGCCCTCGGTCACGTTTTGCAGCACACTTCTGTGCGGAAAGAGGTTGAAGCTCTGAAAGACCATGCCGACCCGCTGGCATACTTGGCGCAGTATTCGTGCCCGGATTGGCAGAGGCGTTTCGGCGCCAAAGGTGAGCTCCTGAATGGAGACTTGCCCCTGGTGAAACGACTCCAAACCGTTCAGACAGCGCAGAAAGGTGCTCTTTCCCGATCCGGAGGGACCGATGATCGCAGCGACTTCGCCGCGCTTGACGGTGAGGTTGACCCCTCGGAGGACGTCGAAGTTCCCATGCCGCTTGTGGAGATCGCATACCTCGATCATGCCAGCACCCCCTTCGATCCCATCGCTTCGAAGCGACGCTCGGACCAGCGCGAGAACCACGACAAAGGAAGACTCATCGCCATGTAAAGGACTGCCGTTGCGACTGCAAACTCAAGCACTCCTCCCGTACTATTGGCGAGGATCGAGTATTGCTTGGTGAGTTCGACGAGCGTGATCACCGAACAGATCGAGGTGTCCTTGAAGAGCGCGATGAAATCGTTCGTCACCGGTGGAATCACAATGCGCACGGCCTGGGGAACGATCACCCGCCTCAAGGCCAACCAGCGTGACATTCCCAGAGCGAGCGCAGCCTCCATCTGGCCGGACGGGATCGCCTGCAAACCCGCGCGGTAGATCTCGGCTTCGTAGGCCGAGTAGTTGATCGCCAGGCCGCCGATCCCCGCGACCCAGGGCGGGAGGCGGAGCAAGTAGAACAACACATAGAGCTGAAGCATCAGGGGCGTGCCCCTGAGCAACTCGACATAGGTCGCGAGCACACGCTGAACGGGTCGCGGCCCATACAACCGGCCCAGCGCGATTAACAAACCGATCAGCATGGCGAGCGGCATCGAGACCACCGACAGAATCACGGTGACCCGAGCCGCGTCGAATAGCGACGTTCGGTACCTCCAGAGCAGGGCCAATCCGGTCGGACCGGACTGTCCTTTCAGGGCGAAGGCGGCTCCCGTCCAGTCGGTGAGCTCGTTCTGCGCATCGGTCCAGATGCCGTAGCGCTCGTAGAGCCGTCGCAGCGAGCCCGACTCAATCAATCGGTTGATCCCCCGATCGAGTGCATCGCGCAAGGGCCCATCGCCCCGACGCGTGAAGATCACGTAGTAACCGTGACCCACGGGCTTGCCCGCAAACTCGAGGGCCGGATAGCGATCCTTGTAGAAAAGTGCAGCGGGTAGATCTTGCAGCGTCGCGTCGCACTGGCCGTTCTTTACCGCAGTCATCGCGTCGGTCGCCCCGTCAAAGTGAACGACCTGGAGCGACGAGCCGCCCTGCTCAGTGGCGAACGTGTCTGCGGCCGAACTGACGAGAATGCCGACGGTCCACGGCCGCCCGGCGGGATTGGGATGTTTCAGGTCCTCCCACGAGTGAATGGGACCATCGCGACGTGAAAGGAGTTGGAGTTGGAAGACATAGTACGGTCGCGTTGCCAGGTAATCTCGAGCCCGCGACTCGGTCCATTCGTAGCCGTTGATGACGAGGTCGACCTGATCGGCACTCAGCTCCTGGAGCAGCCGGTCCCACTGCCCCTGAGAGAACTCAGGCTTTGCGCCCAGGTCGCGGCCAAGCTCGCGCATGAGCTCGACTTCAAAGCCGGTCACGTTCCGCGGCGCATCGGGATCGGGGAAGGCGTAGGGACCGCCCCCTTCCTTGTCGCTGCCGTAACGCACGACACCCCGTTGCTTGATCTGCGCGAGCGTGTCTTTGTCGCTTCGCCCGCAGGACACGGAGCCGAAAACAAGACCCGCGAGCAGACCCCAAAAGCCCAAGCGTACAAGGAGACGCCGTGTCGGATGCAAGGCGGAAGGAATTGGTGCACTCGATTGTGCTCGGCTCTTGGCCGAAAAATCCGACGGATCGGCGTCTTCTTCCATCAAGGGAACTCTTTCTTCAAGCTGCGTCGAATTGGAGTCAAAGCCCTATCATTCGTGACGGATCACCCCGTGACAAGGGGCATCGCCGCTTTTTTCGCAGCGCTCATACCAGCCCTTCGGAACCACGATTCAGCTCACGCAGCCGCCGCACCCGGCGGACTCTCCGGCGCACGGTCCGAGGCACGCGAGCCGAGCGCAGTCGCGTGTAGCGTCCCACGATGAAACGGTGTCCCCGCCAGTGGACGCGGTCGTTGACCAGGGCATCGAACCAGACCGGCAAGATGAACAGGTCCTTCGCTGGACTGAGGAGCAAATGTCGCAGCTTGGGCAGCGAGCCCCTGAGCCAGAACGTCTGGAACGCGTCGCGTACGATTCCCAGCCCCACCAGCAGCACCAAGCCGCCCCAGGCAACCCCGCTATCACCCGACAGCGCCCAGACCATGCCGATCGACGCCAGGTTCGAGAGCGGCTCAGTAGCGAATACCGGGAACGACAGCCGGCGCCGAATCTTGTACCACCGCGAGTGCCGATTCAGGAACCACTTGAAACCGCGCGATTGATTCACGTTTTCGATCACGTGATGGCTCAGGCGGATCGAATACCCCGCCTTCCGCACCCGCAATCCGATCACCTGGTCTTCCGCCAGCAAGTTGCGCACAGCCGCAAAACCGCCGATCGCTTCGAGCACGCGCACCGGCATCAACATCGACTTGCCGACCACGCAGGTGATCCGGCAGGCCGACGCGGCGGCGACGCCGCCCGCGATAAATCCATTGAGGTGCAAGTTCTCCAACACGGCACCGATGTGGGATTCATCCACACCTGTGAACAGATTGCTCACAAGGCCCACACCCGGATCGGCGAGATAGCACGCCGTTTCGCGCAGGTATGAGGGCCGAACGCGCACATTCGAATCGCTGATCAGGATGGTGTCGTGTTTCCGGTAGCGCTCCATTGCCGCCAGGCTCTCGACCTTCGGATTGAGGCCGAACGCTGGGCAACCGACGATCAGGCCTGCGTCCTGGTTCGGGAACTCTACGAGCAACCGCTCGACCACCGGGATGGCGGGGTCGTCGGGGTCGGCAACACAAAAGAGGAGCTGGAACGTGGGGTAATCGAGCCGGAAGAAGCTCCTGAGGTTTTCCTCGAGCCCCTCGTCTTCACCTTTGAGGGGCTTGTAGATCGTCACCGGCGGCGTGTGGTCTGGTAACCGACGGGGGCGTCTGGTGACCCACAGCAGCGAGACCAACGAGAAGAGCGTAGAGATGACGGCCACGGCAGCCGCTAGGCCGAGTAAGTGGTTGGCGTTGACGATGGGCATCGTCCAGTGCATCCTCGGCGGTTACCGCCGCCGGCGGGTCCTTATGGGGGGATCAGAAAATCAATCCGGTTGAGCGACCTCGTTGTCGCACGGCTCATCGAGTCTCGGACTTCATCCGCAATTCCATTGGCCCCTGGCAACAGGGGCAGATTTGAGGAAAACGGACACTGATGCTGCAAATCTCGCAGTAGTATTCGGGCGTGCGCATACGCCCCTCGTGCTCGACCTGAAACGAAACGACTTGAACGTACGGCAAACGGGCGATCCGTCGCACCTGAAGCTCAGCCGGCCGCTCCCTCAACCGCTCGTCAAGGAACAGGGCTCGGCTTGCTTCATCGGAAAGCACTGGCACCACCGTACCATCGCGCTCCTCGAGGACAACCTGTTTGGCCACGGGTTCGTTGTCGAATTTTACCCCTTTGGCCTTCAAGACCGAGCCCAACTCGACCACTTTTCCCCGCAAGCACGTAACCTCATTTGGAGAGGCCCACGACCAGTTACTCACACCGAGCCCGATCCCCAGGAAGAGCGATCCTAGAACTAACGCTCTCATGAGTGAAAACTCCCGGCGCTGAGCGAGAGACGAGCGCCGCGTGACAACTCCGGCGAAGGGCACGGCATGAGGCGTGGCGGCTACGACGAAGGTCGTTGGTAAGTCCAAGTATTATAACAAGTCAGGTCCGGGACGACAAAACGGTTTTCACGATTCTTCCGACCTCGCTCCAATTGCCAGTGCTCGCGGCAAGTCTGCGGCTTCGCTCACAAATGAGAGCGCTTTATGACACACTCGTCGCGTAGTGAAGCGGCGTTCACTCGGATTGCATGGACAATGTCCGGCTCTTTGGACGATTTGGGCTCGCGTATCTTCAAGGACAGCAACCTTGCTGAAAGTTCTGGGTTGAAGGATCAGCCTGAACTTCCGCGAAGGCAACCTGCGGCATCTTAGAGAAATAGGTGTTTTGCGTTATCTCGGGTTTAGAAGCCTCTGGGGACGCCTCACCGAACGGTAGCCATCCACTATCGATAGGTCCAGAACGCTAACAACGATCGATTTTCCTGAAACCGAACACATCTTTTCTAGGTAGCTCCGAGTGGTTCTTGCGTTTTTTGTAAAGTGGGCGACTTTCTGTTGAAAACGGCGGAGAACGGCGGTATCAATCAAATCAGCTATTCTATCGGCTTCCTCTCTGGTCGATGCCTAATTGTTCGCACACTAATCGCAAACACACGTGCACAAAGGATCTGTCCCTCCTGGCCGGGGCTAATCGCTGGTGATCCCAACACCAGATCGTGTCCGTCATTCTACGCGTTGTTGGTCCAGTCGCCGGTTGACTGGTCCGAAGTTTCGTTGACTGAAATCCTCCTGAGACGAGATTCGAGAGAACTCACCCAGGATCGTCGCGCGCTGGTCGACTGGAGTCGCTCGGCTCGGTTCGGTCGCTCGTGTTGATCAGATTTCGCGCGGATAGGAAGAATCCTTGGAAACAATTCGTTTGTCCTGGGCCGGGAGGGCGAAAGATCTCGCTTTAGTCTTTTGTGCGACATCCAACGGAGCGCCTCCGGTGGCGCGTGCGAGAACCGCCCCTTGTCCGCGCGACTCTTGCATGCCTCCCTCACCGGGTCTTTGCCGCGTCTTCAGTCTCAGCGCCGTTTGCTGTCGCGTGCAGTCTGTAACGAAAGGCGGAATCGTGTCGGTTCGTGCTCGGATTCATCCCCTGTTCGAGTAACGCAGTTTCGCCGAAGTCCGTGCTTTGTTCCCATTCTTGCAGGTTGTTCATCGGGCCTTGTTGGGGTATTCGCCCCGGGAGTTCTTCTCATGCGGATGCGTCGCGGATTCACTCTGATCGAATTGCTTGTCGTGATCGCAATCATCGCCGTTCTCATCGCCTTGTTGCTGCCCGCGGTTCAGGCCGCACGCGAAGCTGCGCGGCGGTCGCAGTGCGTGAACAATCTCAAACAGCTCGGGCTGGCGTTCTTCAACTACGAGTCGTCAAACAGTTGCCTACCCGCCCACACCGCCTACCCGACTGCGAATCCCGTCAGCGGTGGTTGGAGTTTCGGATGGGGAGTCGCAATCCTCAACCAGATCGAGCAAGCCGCGCTTTACAACGCGTTCAATTTCAGCGCGGGGGCGTACGTTTCATCATCCTATCCGATGGGGTACGCCAACAGCACGGTCATGTACGCTCAGGTCAACACGTTGCTCTGTCCATCCGACGGCCAGCTCCAGCGGCCGGGCGGGTCCCTGGGGACGACTAACTACAAGGGGAACACCGGTGGTCCCCCCATCATTTTCCGTTGGTCCGGAACCGTCGTGCCGTTCGCCTGGACGACTCAGCGTAATCTTGGACCGGTGACGATTGCGTCGATCAGGGACGGTACGTCGAACACGGCGCTGTTGAGCGAGCACTTGATCGGACTGCCCGGTGTTCCATCCACCAGCATCCTGGCCAGCAATAGCGTCGACGCGCCGAGAGCCGTCTTCAACAACACCGTGAACAACAGCGCGACCTACGATCAGGGGCCGGCCGGAGCGGCACAGGCACTCGCGTTTGCACAGGGTTGTTCGAGCCTCCCAGGAACGACGGCCTCGATCGCCACGGCGACCCATGGTTACTCTTACACCATGGGCTACCCGCAGCACCAGGCTATGAACGAGTACACCCACTACGGTCCCCCGAACTCGCTCTCTTGCGCCGATCCCGGAGAAACGAACACGAGCTACGGTGGTTATGGTGGCACCGTACCGCCGAACAGCAATCACTCCGGTGGTGTGAACCTTTGCATGAGCGATGGTTCCGTCCGGTTCATCAAGAACTCGGTCGCCCTCCCGACGTGGTGGGGCATCGGCACCCGTAATGGCGGTGAGGTTATCAGTGGCGACGCCTTTTGACCTACGTTGGACATGACCTTGCGGCACAGAAGTGTGCAGAGTTGCCGCGAGAACGGTCATGGCTGAGGTACCGGATTTTTGAACTTCACTCAACGAGCCGGCTCTCGCGCCGAGAGCCGGCTCGATGTGCCGCCACGAATACCAATCGCATGCGAGCGTTTCCTCGCGAGACCGTTATCATGGGTGCTTCGCGCTTCAGTTATGTGCCGCGACTTGACTTCGGGGCACGATATCCACAGCTTATGAGCAAGTGTTGTTTTAGACGAAACGGAGGTTCTTCGTGAAGTATCGACGTGTGTTCTTGTCCGCCTACGCCCTCTCCCTCTGTCTCTTCCTTGGCGGTTGCGGAGGTGGAACCGGTAGCAGCAACGCACCGGAGTCTGCCGAAGCGATCAAGCAGCAGGAGGCGGCCACGGCGGAGAACGTCAAGCTTCAGAAGAATCCTCTGGATGTCAAGAAATAGTCGCGGACCTACCGGTGCGTCACGCATCCGCATCCACCCTCCTCGGCGCGATTACGTCGGTGCTCCGCCGATGGGGGTAAGTGCCTGTGTGACGAACCACTTCCCGGGCGGTGTAACGTCCCCGTTGCCGAGAAGATGAGATGCCTGATCCCCCTAGCGTGGAACTGTTGGATTGCGCACCGAGTTCAGTCGGTCCATTCGACCCCTGCGATCCACACGTACTTAGCTTCGCCAAGCACTTCAGTGGTTCGTCCGGCAAGTCGGTTCACAGGTAGGGTGGGTCGGAGCGCCCGGTAGGGCGGTGAGGCCCACTGGGGGTTAAGCGATCGCGCTGACCGGTGGGCTACAGGAACTTGGCGGATGAACCACTTAGGAGCAGATCAGATTCTCCTTCCAAGATCGGAGCGAGGCTGTTGGTCCCCATTGACCGGCTCGTGGCGGCAATCCAACGGTCGCCGAATGTGATCTCACGATGATGTCCGGGGCACACTGGCTCGCGGCCCGCACACTCGGCGAAGCGATTGAGCGGGTTCTGCGGTCCATCTCCGACCGGATTGGCGCGCCCATTCTGCAAAGGGGTCGGGGGGCATTGGACGGCAAATGAAGTAGCCCTGCACCTGGTCGCAGCCTAAAGCTCGCAACTGATCCAAGGCCCCCTGGTCCTCCACGCCCTCGGCGACGACCCGCAGACCCAGCTCGTGCCCCCGCTCGGTGATTGACCGTATGATCATAGCGGCGCCCGGGCCGGACGAGAGGTCCTTCACGAACGAGCGGTCGATCTTCAATTCGTCGACTGGAAGGTCCTTTAACTGCTCCAGCGACGAGTGGCTTACCCCAAAGTCGTCGATCGCAACCTTGATTCCCAGACTACGGAACTCGCTGAGGACCGCACGCACTCGTCCTGGGTCCTCCAACACGGCCGACTCTGGCACCTCAACCGTCAGAGATGAGCCACAAGCATCGGTTGACTCGAGCAATTGCCGGATCGTCGCGATCAGCGCGCGATCCTTAACATCCATCGGCGTGAGATTGACCGCGATGCCGAGTTCGAGTCCCGACCGGCGCCAGACGCGCGATTGCACCAGTGCCGCGTCGAGGACCCAGCGGCTCAGAGGCTTGATCAACCCGCTGTTTACCACCATCGGCAGGAACTGCGCCGGCGAAAGCAGGCCGTCGCGCGGGTGCTCCCAGCGGATAAGCGCTTCGACGCGTTGAGCCCGGCCCGTGGCGAGATCGAGTATGGGTTGGTAGTGCAAGACCATCTCGGCGTTCGCGATCCCCTGGCGCAGTTCCCTGGCCTGGGCCAGACGACATGGGGCGTGACTGTTGGGTTCGAGGGAGTAGATGACAGACCCGCTGCGGGAACGCTTGGCGGAGTACATCGCGACGTCGGCGAGCCGGAGCAGCTCATCGGGGTCGTCGCCATGTTCCGAAAAGGAAGAGATCCCGATACTCGCCCCAACGTCAAAGTTCTGACCCTCGAGAACGAACGGCTCTGTGAGGGCGTTGTGGAGGCGTCCCGCAGACTGCAAAGCCCCTCGTGAATCGGTCCCGGGCAGCAGAACTGCGAATTCGTCTCCGCCCAGTCGAGCCAGGATGTCCGATTCACGCAGCGCGGCCCCAAAGCGGGCACTGACCTGCCGGAGGACCATGTCGCCGTACGCGTGGCCCAGGGTGTCGTTGATTTCCTTGAAGCGGTCGAGGTCGACGAGCAGGAGGGCGAACGACGCGCCCGAACGCCGACTCGAGACGATCATTCGATCGAGATGTTCGAGGAGGCAAGCCCGGTTGGCCAGGCCGGTCAGAGCGTCGTGAGACGCCTGGTACTCCAACTGCAGCGCGGCTCGCTTTCTCTCGGTGATATCCTGGGCAAGCACGATATGGGCGGCGCGTCCGGCGAAGGCAATCGTCCTGGAGGTCACCTCGACGTCGATGATCGTCCCGTCCTTCGTCCTGTGCCGCCAACGAGCCGACGGGTGTCGGTGTGATCGTCCGTCCTCCGCCACACGGGCGACGAAGCTCGGCATGTCATCCGGAGCGACAATCTCGATCTCCTTCATCCCCAGGAACTCTTCGGAGGAGTACCCGTAGTGTGCCACCGCAGCGTCGTTGACGGCCTGAAACGCGTGCGTCTCGCCATCAATGACCCACATGGGGTTCGGATTGGAATAAAACAGATGGCGATATCTCTCTTCGGACTCTCGTAGCTCCGCCGTGGCCTGGTCGACGCGCCGGGCCAGTTCGCGTTCACGTGCGAGGCCGCTTGCGTGACGTAGTGCAACGAATCCGCCGACCGTAGAGAACGCGATGGTCAGGCAAACCATCAGGAAGGAACTCGTCTGGTAAAACCAGGGGGCCAGGTGTACCTCCATCGAGGCGCCGGAAGTGTTCCATACTCCATCGTCGTTACACGCGGAGACACGGAACGTGTAGTCGCCTGGAGGAAGGTTGGTGTAATGGGCGACCCGCTGGTTGCCCGCGTCTATCCACTCTGAGTCGAATCCCTCGAGTCGGTATCGGAATCGGACACGTTCGGGAACCCGCAGGCTTAGCCCAGTAAAAAAGAACTCGAGCCGGTTGTTGCCAGGGACCAGCCTGGCCTCCGACCGACCCGAGAACCGCTTCCCATCGGCGACGAGATCCTCGATGATTACGGGCGGTACCTGCTCGTTCGCAAGCATCCGGCCTGGGTTGACGACCACGACGCCCTTGCGGGTGGTGAACCACATCCTACCGTCGCGCCCGTGGCAGCATCCGGGCTGACGCTCCGCCACCACGCTTTCCGTCGTCCGCATTCCGTCCGCCGTACCAAAGGCCACGGACCGAACCGCCCTTGCTCGCCCGTCAGCAACGTCGTCCAGATCCTGCCGAGAGACGCGGAAGATGCCGCGTGCCGTGCTTGCCCAAAGGTCCCCCGAGACGTCGCAACCAACGCATGTGAGGTCGTCGTCGAACAACCCCTCCGTAGTGGTGTATTGGGTGACCTGGCCATCCTGAAGGCGATAACGCGTGACTCCGGGTGACCGACCGGCCAGCCATAGGTAGCCCCGCGCATCGTCGGCAATGGACGTGACCGGGAAGGTGATCTTAGGATCTTTGCTAAGGGTCGTCGGGGCGCTTCCAGCGGCTCGATAGAGCCCATCGACGGTCCCATACCAGAGCGTTCCGTTGGTGCCCTTGCAAATTGTGAAGAGGTAGGGGAGGCCCTGCGTCCGAGGGTCAACCTCAAAGGTCACGGCGCCTGGTCCGCCTTCGCTGGCCGACTTGCGGCGGAGCCGGAGAGGCGGAGTACCGGTCGTGCCGACGATGAGCCCATTGGCGTCTTCGCTGATCACGCTGATGCAGGGATCCTTCAGCGCCCCGTCACCGGTGTAGGAATGGATGCCGCCGGCATCAAGGCTGGCCAATCCGCCGCCAGTGCCGACCCAGATGGTCCCATCCCGCGCCTCATACAGAGCCGTGCAATAGTCGCGAGGGAGACCGTCCTTCGTGGTGTAGGACGTCACGGCCCCGTCTCGGATTCGGGCGAGACCACTGGCTGAGCTCACGTACACGCTGCCGTCGCGGGCCTCCATGACGGCGTAGGTGTCGTTGTCGGGAAGCCCTTCCATCGCCGTGATCGAGACGAAGTTCGTGTCCCGAAGCTGATGCAAACCGCTGTCGGTGCCAACCCAAAGGCTTCCCTCGCGGTCCTCGTGGAGCGACAGGATGGCATTGCTCGTCAACCCGCCTGCGCTGGTGAGCGTTTGCCACCTGGAACCGGCTCGTTGGAGCAGTCCCGACGTCGTCGTGCCGACCCACATGCACCCATCTCGATCCTGGAGAATGGTGCTAATGGACCGGCCGGCGAGTTCAGGGGCTACGATGTATTCGGGCGAGCGCCCGTCGGTAAGTTGATAGAGGCCGCCGCTAGTCCCGACCCAGAGGTTTCCCTCTCGGTCCTCGATCAGAGACCGGACATCGGCGATCGGGGCGAAGTCGCGTGCGGGCTTCACGAGGGTGTCGCCGCGAAACTCGAACAACCCCGCGCTCGCGCCGATCCAGAGGTTCCCGCGACGATCTTCCAGGAATGCATAAACCAGGCCGGTCCCCTGCAGGGCCTCCACCAGATCCCGGCCTCGCGCCGTGTGCAGGGCGCAGTCGCTGCCAACCCAGATGCGGCCCGCACGCGTCTCGAAAAGCGAACGTGCCACGCCGGAGGGTGCGGAGGCCGGCTCCAGCACGTCGGTAAGCAGCCCGTCCTCATAACAGAGGGTCCGAGTTTTCGTGCGAACCAGGAGAGTCCGGTCACCTCGGCGACAGAAGGCTTTCGGAACCTCCCGGATCAGCTTCCCTTCCACACGCAGTTCGAGGGGCACGAACCGGACCCCATCGAATCGGTTTACCCCGGTGTTCGTCCTCAACCAGATGTAGCCGTCCGACGTCTGGTCGATCCTGTACACCGCTTCGCCGGGGAGGCCGGTGCGGGCTGTCCACGTTTGGAGTCCGTACTGCGTGGCGGCACGGGTGGGGTCGAGGGCGTACACCGAGTTGCTCGCCGCGAGCGCGAGGGCAAGCGCGATCCACCAACTCTGCCATTTTGCACGACCCATTCGACCGAAATGACTACGTGCAATTCGGATGAGGTCTTTATTCATCGCCAAAGTTCGGTGTTCGAGACTCGTGGCAACCAGACAAGGGGTGTACCAGCGGGGTGACCAAGCTGATGTTTTTTGCTAGTTATGAGGCACCATAGGTTGAATTCGAGGCAGGAGGATCTTTTTTTCAGTTTGATGAAGAACTGCACCGCCTGGGCGTTTCTTCCGTGAAACTTCCAAGGAGTTCGTCAGGACGTATGCTGGTCCGTCCGCGGCGAGGGAGAGGCCGAACCTTCCCAACAAAGCGATAAACCCCGACCCAGCACAAAACTTGGCGGTTTCCAATGCGATGCCACGGGTCTCAGTTCAGAGACCACGAGGAGCAGGGCAATGTCCGCTGATTGGGCGGGTGCAATCGCGCCAGTGCCAACGATTACGCGACTTTTTGAGGTTTTGTTCTTTCCCGCAATGCCTTGAGTCCTGATCGCCGGGGTCGCCTTTGATCGCAGGTAAGCTTGATACACTCGGGTCCGGACGCCACTCAAGTGAACCACCCGGAGATCGACGATCCATTGCCCACCTTCCGTCTTCCAGGTCATCTCCGACTGCTTCATCCGTTGGGTGAATACCGTCTTGCACGCTGCCTCAGTCACACCGCTGCCGATCGGCAAATGGTCCCGACGGTATTGGTGGTAATCCACAGCGCGAATCCGTTTCCGCAAATAGGCATAGGCGGTGCGACATTGCTTTCGCCTCTCCCCCAACACCATCCGACGACGACGCAGTGCCGCTGCTGAGTGCAGCACGCGGTAGATCCCGCGCGGCTTCTCTTTCAGCCACCGGCGCATCCTCCTCGCCCAACTCGCCCCCTTCGGGGATTCGGAGAACAGGGCCTCGGCCAGTTTCGAGATGTATTCGCTCGCATGATAATAATCGAGCACCCATTGCCACTTCAGTCGAGTGCCGGGATGACGGGGATCGCTCATCCGTTTGAGCACTCGGCGGTAATACTGCGTCTGGTGATTCCCCCCATCGGTGGCATGAAAGTGGATCTTCGTTCACGGGAGCTCGGGCGAATCCCAGAGCTTCGCGAGATCTGCCGCGTCGCGCTCTGAGAGCCTATAGATGAAGATCGAGTATCCGACCTTATCGATGGGCTTCAGACGCTGAAAGTAGGCAAAGGCGTTAAATGTCGCCTCCCAAGGGGCCCATCGCGATGGGTCGTAAACGCGCCAGGGGAGCCCGCGAACCAGCGACGCGCTGACCGCATAGAGACCCGGATGCGGCGGCTTCAGCGGCCGGAGACTGGTCGGCCGGCCCCGCTTCATTGTGTCGGGAAGAGGGGGCGGTAGGTACCAGTCGAGAGGACGCTCGCGGACACCTTGCTGGGCTCGGATGCTGAAGATGCTCGGATGAACCTGACCAAAATACGCGAGGCCGATCGGTTCGCCCGGCGCGTTTCTCTCAACCCACTGCTTCAGATTGATGAGGTCCTGTCCCCAGTCGAGATTGCTATCGATGAGGTGTTCCGAGCCGTGGTCAGGACCGCCGGAAACAAAGTTGAAGAACGCGAGGTAGTGGGGGTGAATCAGAAGCGTTGAGATCGTCGTCGCGCTGAGCATGACTCCGACGGCAACCGAGGCTGTGGCCTTCGCTCCGCGCGTGCGGATCCCAGATGCCCAGGGCGCGAGCTTGCCCGCTGC
>DAIDJG010000028.1 GCA_027451445.1 Singulisphaera sp. | reverse complement strand
CAGGAGGAACACCATGTCAGTATCAGTGAATCATGTTGAATTGATTGGGCGGGTAGGTCGCGACCCCGAAGTGCGATACACGTCAGCAGGGGATGCCCCCCGGACGGATTGGCCGTTCGAATGGACCGGGGGCTTCGCCCTGCGGGCTCGACCCCAGCCACCTGTTCGCCACAGTTCCCTTCGAGACAAAAGAGACGCTCACGATCTGTTGGGCGCCAGGAAAAGATTGGTTCCAGCTTCGATTGCTCGATCGAACGATTGAAGCTGGAATGCTCCTCTTCAGCAGGTTCCGCCGGTCTCTCTGGAAGCAGCCAACCTGCGGTCGTTAACACGACGCGAATTCGACGCGCGTCGATCAAATCGTGAGTCTGCCGCACGAACTTACTTGATCGTGACCCACATCGGCGACGACCACGCCAGGTTGCGGTCTTCCTGCTCGATGCGAACGTAATAGTAGTGCGACTCGCCGGCCTTGGCCTCGTCGTCGGTGTAGCTGAGCTTCACGCTCCGCGCTTTGGGCTCCGTCGACAAGACGTACTTGTTGTCGCGGATGACGTGGACCTTCGAGATCACTGCGGTTCCCTCGGCGACGATCGCGATGGTCGGCTTCCCGTTGGAATCGAATGTGTCGCCCATCAGGTTTGCACCCGAACGCACGTCGAGCACGATGTTGTCGGTTGCGGCATAACAGTGGCGCTTTTTGAACGCGTCGATGATCCCCTGCCTCGAAACGTCCTCGGCGAGGACCATGCCGTAGCTCATGTGCGTGCTCACGTGATCACTCGAGCTCTCGAAGCCGAGCTTGTATCCCTTCTCGAACGCATTCCAGATGAAGCCGGCAGGCTCGTAACCGCCGATCTGCGTCTTCTCCGTGGCGGACTTCGGGGCCCCGAAGTGCTCGTAGTTGTGGCGGTGCCCCTGGTAGATTTCGACGACGGGCTCGACCGTTGGGTCATTATCGCGCCAATCCGTCCCCATGTCCGTGGCGCTCGTGTGCGAGGCGCAGATCCCTCCGAAATGCTTCAGGTAGTCGTACAGCAGCTTCGTGTCCGGCGAACCGCCGTCAGCAGTTCCCGGCAAACCGCCGCGGGGCAGGGGGCGAATTCCCCTCTTGGGCATCATCACGTTGCGGTGGCCGTTGGGATACCCAACGCTTCGTTCGTAGGTCATCGCCGGGATGAAATACGGCAGATTGTGGTGCAGGTCGGTGTTCTTCTGGACGAGCCACCACATGTACTCGTGACCAAACCCATTGTCGTGATCGCCGTTCCCCATCCAGTCGAGCCGGCCGGCGTCCAGCGCGTAGCGCCAGGTGTCTTCAAGCAGTCCGTCGCCGTCGTTGTGCGACGAGATCTCGGTGTGGCGGTGGAATTCGCCCCTCAGGAGCTGGAGGGTTTTGCCGCCGTGTTCGATGCGGTAGGCGCGGATCCGCGCCACGTCAGCGGCTTCGTTGGGGTGGACAGTCTCTAACGTCGCCGCGGGGGGCGTGGCGGCTGCGACGAGCGCAGGGTCGTGGGGCGTGGAGTCGTCGGGATCGAGAAGCGACGCATACAGATCGTCCTCGTGGCGGCTCTGGGTATTCATGCGCCGGTCGCTGCTGTAGACCGCCAGGATTCCCGGCCCAAACGGCACGAGCGCGGGGCGGTTGTCGATCAGGTTCGACGATTCGATCAGGCGATGGGGCACGGACCACTCGGAACCGGTGTATCGGACGTAGGAACCGATCCACGTTTCCCCCTGGCCGCTCGGCAAGGGGTGATGCCGGAACGCGAGCCAGACCCCCCCTTTGTCGTCGATCGCGAGCCGCGGGACGCTCTTCCCGCGATTGAGGTTCACCTGCCGGAAGGCGTCGTCGAGTTTGCCTGCGGGTTGCAAGAGCCTGCCGTCCTCAAGGCATTTGACGGCGAGGGTCCGATTCACGTAGAGCGCAAAGCCGGGGTTCTTTTCGATTCCGACATTGGTGACAGATCCGGCATGGGCGAAGTCCTTGCCCCATTGCTCGTCGCCCTCCTCGTAGGCGATCCAGACGCGTCCCTTGGCGTCGCAGGCGAGGTGGGGGCGTGCTTCGAAGCGCGAGGAGTCGGCCACGGGCTTCACACTCGCCTCGCCCTGGCTAATCGTGCAAAGGCGCACGTCGTAATTGCCTTTGTCGTACGTATCCCAGGCCACGTAGACGTTCCCCTTCGCGTCGGCGGCGATCGACGGCCCCCAATCATTTGCGGGGCTATCGGAAATGTTCCTCGGCTGGCTCCACGCGTGTCCTTCCTTGCGGGCGGAGACCATGATGCCGTAGTTGCCGTCGCGCCAGGCTTGCCAGGCGAGCCAGACGGTCCCTTGGGAGTCCGTGGTCGCGACGACGTGGAAGTCCGACCCCTTGGCCGTGGTCACGCGTGTGACCGCTGACCAGGTGCCGTCGCCTCCGCCCTTCGCTGGCGTGTAGCGCCGAGAGTAGATCTCCCAGTCGCCCTCCAACTGCTGCGCCCACGCCACGACGACCGAGCCCTGGCCGTCCACCGCGACCGTCGGCCGCCAGACGTCGAGCCCTTTGTCCGTCACGGGGATGGCTGGATGCCAGGTCTTGCCGTCAAACCGGCGGAGTTCGATGCGATCCCCGTTCTTCGTCGGAACGAGCTTGGCAAACTCCTCGCGATTCGGAGTCGGCAGGGTCGGGTGCTCCGGGTGGTAGGCAACGGAGACAAGCCAGACCGAGCCGTCACCCGCTTTGGCGGCGACCGGGTAGTCATCCTCGGTCCCGTTCGGAGTTAACCGCACCGCGGCGTTCAAACGCTCGACCGAGGACTCTCCGTCCAGAAACGTCTTCGGGCCAACCTTGGGGAGATCATTGGGTTTGAAGGTGAACTCACCCTGCTCGGCCTTGATGGTCACGGTGGTCGTGGGAGGAGCTTCGAGGGTCACAAGGAGCGTCGCGCCCACGGCGGCGGCTTGCTTCTTCTTGGCTTGATCCTTCTTGGCCTGGTCCGTTTGCTTGGCCGCCGCCTTCTTGTTCTTGGCCGCCGCCTTCTTGTTCTTGGCCGCCGCCTTCTTGGCGGCGACCGTCCCAACGCTGAAGCGCGAGCCTTCGATCAGCGCGTCCGGCCGCGCGCGGTCGACATCGATCCCGACGACCCGACCCTCCGACACCCGGATCTCTCCCTCCCAGGGCGTCGCGGCCGGATCCTTCAATCCGAGTCGAACCTCCAGGCCGATCAATCCCGCCGGCTGCGCCACGGGCTCCCCGGGCTTCGGCCCGCCCTTACTGGTACCCTGGGCCTGCGGCTCCTCATCTTCGTCGTGCGAGGCGCTCGACACCATAACGAACGAGGCGACCACCAGCATGCTCGCGAGCACGACCAGGGCGAACTTTGCCGTTCGGGACGCTGACATCGGAACCTCCTGGCGAATCCGGGGAGAGATCGGTCCAGAAACAAGATAATCCCGCGCCAACAACAATGCCAGCGCATCAAGAAGAACACCGGAGACGGAGAAAAAGACCGCGACTCAATCAGGGAGAGTCTATCCGCAGATGACGCAGATTAACGCAGATTAATTGAATTTGAAAATTGAACACTTCGAGAATGCTCTTTCCGGATTTATCTGCGTTGATCTGCGTCATCTGCGGATAGACTCTCCCCGTTCAGCTTGCCGTTCCGGTGTGATTCCCGTTTCCGGGCTTGAGCGCCTATTTCCTAATTTTTTGGGAGTTTTGATTTGCAGCCACATCGGTCTGTTGTAAGATGACGAGCGTCGGTGAGTTCAAGTCCACTTCGTCATGTCATCCAGGAGGAGCTCGCCATGAGGTCGATGAGTGGGTACGTGCGCGCGGTCTGGTGCGCGCGCTGGCTGGGAATGGTCGCTGTATTCTGTGCGATTGAGCTGACCGCATCCGCGGCCGATCGGGCCAGGAATGATGAGGGTCGGGAATTATTCAATCGTGAGTGGACGCGGAACGACGATCGCAGTCACGGCGGCGATGGTCTTGGGCCGGTTTTCAACGACTCGTCGTGTGTCGCTTGCCATAACATCGGCGGGGTGGGCGGCGCGGGGTCGGCGAGCAAGAACGTCGACATCATCACGGCGACTCCCAACCGGGGCTTCCCGGTGCAGGACCAGCCCGGATTGATCCGCCGCGGTCTCCGGTCGCTCATCGGTCTCGAAGACGTCGTGCCTTCGATGCCGCCTCAGAAGCGCAAGCGCGACACGCGCGAACTCGTCAAAGCACACGCGGGATTCCGCACGGCACGAAGTGTTGTGCTGCACCGGTTTGGCGACGATCCCAATTACGAACAGTGGCGAACCGAGCTTCTGGGTCTCGGTCAGTTCGCGCCGAATTTCGGCGGGCCCGGTGGCGGCTTTGCGCGTGCAGCGCTGGAGATGCAGCAGCTCAAACAGCAGATCCAGTTCCGCCAGTTCCAGACCCAGGGACAGGCCGGAGAATTCGCGTTGCTTCACTCTCAGCGCAACCCAACCGCACTCTTCGGTGCGGGGCTGATCGACACGATCCCCGCCGCCGCGCTCGAAGCCGCGGCGAAGGCCAAGCACAAAGATTTCCCCGAGATCGCCGGCCGCGTCAGCCGTCAGAAGGATGGCCGGATTGGTCGCTTTGGGTGGAAGGCGCAGACGCCGTCGCTCGAAGACTTCGTGCTCACGGCATGCGCTGTCGAGCTCGGCCTGGAAGTGCCGGGGCATCATCAAGGCGGCCTCCCGCGCAAGCCGAACGAGAAGGCCAAGGGGCTCGATCTGAACGACGGCGAATGCGCATCACTCGTCGCGTTCGTGGGCAGCATCCCCCGCCCGATCGAAGCGATGAGCCCGAGCAAGATCCAAAACGAAGAGGTGGCGAGCGGCAAAGCGCTCTTCGCCAAGGTCGGCTGTGCGTCGTGTCACGTGGCCAGGCTCGGTGACGTCGACGGCATCTACAGCGACCTGCTCCTCCACGACATGGGGCCGGAGCTCGGCGATGTGGGCCAGTACGGCGTGTTTGATCCGAACTCGTCGGAAGCCGACTTCATCGATCCCGAAATGTCGGATGAGCCGGTCAACGGGGCGCCGAACGCGGTCGCCATTCCGGCGCCGTTGGCCGTAGCCACCGAAGTCACCCCGGAGGCGCCAGGCGAGGAAATCCCTGTCTCCACGACTCCTGCCCAGGGCGTAACGACACAGGTGGTTACCCAGCGCGTTCCGTTCTCGAACGGCGTTGCCAGGCGGCCAACGACCGGCCCGGCCTCCCGGCAGGAATGGCGCACGCCGCCGCTCTGGGGCCTACGCGACTCCGGCCCCTACCTCCACGACGGCCGCGCCGACACCCTGGAGCAGGCCGTCGCACTGCACGGCGGTGAAGGCGGAAACTCCGCGCAGAAGTACTTCTTGCTCTCGACCAAGGAACGCCACCAGGTGGAGGCCTTCCTCAAGTCGCTCGTGGCTCCGACCGAGACGGACGACCGCGCACGCTGACGCGGGGTCGTTGACGATTCGGTCCCTTGAGCCCAGACGGGGTCCTTGGAGTGTCGTAACTTGTTACCGCTTTCGAGCCCACGGGGTCGCTCGAAAGCGGTAGCAGGATCGGGCTGATGGATCGTTCGGAGTGCTCATCGGTTTTTGAAAGACCTCGGACGCGGATAGCGTTACTCCGTTCCGCGTTTTCTCGATCCTGAATAGGCACATCGGAAAGCCAAGGGCAATGGCCTCGCTGTACATCACATCTCTCGGCTGACCTCGCCTGAATAACCCCTCGTGAAGTTGGGACGCGTTACCAGACGCGGCCTGAGTTCGAGCCCAGCCGCCATTTTCGGCCGACGAACAAGGTCGTTGGCTGGTCGGTCGGCATCGGCAGTAAACCACGAGTATACATCCTCGGCCCCTGCCGCCTTTTGCGGGAAGGTCGTGGCATCCGTGAGAACCGGGTTGGGTCATAAGAAACCGGCGCGGACAGTCTGTGATCGCGCACCCACTGACGTGCGATCGTCGCAGATCCCATAAACGCCATTGAATTTACTTGCTAGCTGATTTTCTTCTTGCACGCCGCTCGCGAGATCGCTATCTTCATCCCGGTCCCCCCTGAAATTAGCGTGTCAGGCCGATTACTCCTTGATTTCCAGCTTTAGCCAAGGACCGCCATCAATGCGCGCTTCATCCCGCAACCAGCGTCAGTTCCGTCCCTCCACCGACGTGCTAGAAAGCCTCGCACCGGTGTCCTCACTGGTTCCGGGTATCAGCGCTGGGGTGACCGCCAAGGTCGCAGACGGCCAGGCCGAAACACGGTCCGACAGCGCCGAATTATCTGGGGCCGCAAACAACAGCGCGATGCCGTCCGTCAATCGGAGCTCACCTCCGGTCGTCGGCGCTCGCGCTTCCGCAATTGAATACATCACCGCACTGCAGTCGACTCCGGACGTGCTTGGCGGCGGCGCTTCGTCGGCCGGGAAGTCGAGCACGACATCCGCGAATGTTGACCACAACCTCGTTCAACCACTTGCCAGCTCCACGCTCACGATGCCAGACGTGTCCTACTCTTCGATAAACAGCTCGCCTGGCGCGTCGCAAGGCAATGCGCAGACCAATGGCGGTGCGCCGTCGACGTATGCCCCGCCAATCTCACTTGGGATGCCGCAGTCACTCGCCGGTGGCTCTTATGTGAGTTCCAACCAAACGCCTGTGACCAACTCGGCACCCTCTCAGCTCAACGGCAACGTTCAGGCATTGGGCGCATCGGCCGAACAGCGAGGCGCGATCCGGCCGCTGACCTTGAGCCCATCATCCCCACGCATCTCGTACGTCGAACGACAGTCGGTCGCAGCCGCTGATTCGGCGAGCGGGAGCGGCAGCGGGAGCGGCGGCCCGACGCTCGCCCAAGAATACGGAGCACCTACGCTGGGAATCAGTGGTGACATGATCGGCGGCAGCGGAAGCGTCTCCGTTTCTGCGCCAGGCGGGATGGACATCATACAGTCTGTTCAATGGTCGATCGGGGGAGCCGAACAAGGTCAAAGTTACTCGGTTCCGCAGGGTAGTACCACCGACCTACAGAATCCTATTTCGAGTGGGAATCTCTACGGTGTACAATTTGCCCAATACGGTAGCTTCTATTGGAACTACTCGCCTAACGGTCATGGTGTAAGCGCCGTGGTTACATACGTCGATGGCAGTCAAGCCACGGCAACGGGATCGATCACACTTGATGTTCCGACTGTGAATAACTTCACAGTGTCGCAAACGGCGGCCGTGACTGGTCAGGGCGATAATGGCCAGCCAGGAATGAGCTCGGTACTTTCCTACAGTGCAACGGTGACCATCCCCGAGGGAGTTGGCACCGGGCAGGTTGCCTTGATTCAATTCGTGAACCGCAACGACACTCTGACCAACACGCTCACCGCTGGCGGCTTGCAGTCCCACAATCTGAACAGTGGTGGTTTCGTTTTAGATAATAATGACATGACGGAGGCTGGTATTTTCGAGATGCCCAGCGACACCAGGACCGACGTATACGCCGGTGCAACTTCTCCACCTTTATTTGGCGCTGCAGGCGACCAGCCCGGCTTGTATGCCGGATCGGGAAGTGACGAAAGTGGAACTTATAAGATCGCCATGAGTGCACAGTTTATTGATTATCTTGTGTATCAACCGGGCGGCGGGATTTGGGTCGAAATCGCTCAGACTCCGGCATTTACTGTTGGAGGCACAATGACGTGGAATAACGACAACAATGTTTGGGATCAGACGAACATGACTCCTGCGTCTACAAATCCAGGGGTAGACACTCTAGGATTTGTATCGTGGGAAAGTTATGAAAAAGAGAATCCAAATATCGTGTGGACTCCTGCATTTAAGCCGCAACAATAGGTCGTTTGTATTGAAAATTACGTTTAATATGAATATATAATATTCATTAATGTTAGTCCGAATCGGATGGTTTACTGGCGTTTCAGTTGGCGTGCGACTCGATCTGCACGGTGATCGTATAGCAACGACCCGGCGTACCCGAATTCCCTAGCGATGCCTAGTTTCCTTGCATCGGGCGATTCTCTGAACATCAATTCATCGAAGGTGAAAGCGTGTCATCGGCAGTACCTATTGTGTTCGTTGCGGTCCTCTTGGTGGCCCCAGACGAAGCTGAGGACGTGTCAGTCCACACAATCCTGCGTGAAGCGTTTACCGCCGCAGACGCTGCCCCGGATCGTGCGTCGCTGCTTCCAGCGCTCGCTGCGATGATGGTTCGTAGCGGCCACGCGGACGAAGCACTAAACCTCGCCGAAGGGCACGAGGACGACGACCTTGGCATTTCGGTGATTCGTGCGACGGGGTTCGCACAAGCGAGAATTCACGACTTTGCGGGCGCGATCCGAACCGCACGCCGGCTTTCGACGCGGGACGCAAGGCAGGTGATTACCTTAGTCGCGGCAACGCAGGCGTGGGTGGGCGATGTCGCTGGAGCAAAGCACATCGTCGAGGTCGACTTTAAAGATGCTTCGACTCTGGAAATCAATGGTGTGAACAAAATGATTGCGTTGGCTCAGGAGCAGACCGGCGACTTCGCAGGAGCTGCCGCGACGTTTCAGGCCATCCCAAACCTCAAGGAAAAGGCTCGAGGATGCCGGCCTGCTGCGCTTGCTTGCTTGAAAGCCGGTGACCTCGATGGAGCGCTGGATCAAGCGGAGGAGTCTAGACGTCTCGCCGTGGAGTATATGCGAGGCCAACCTGGCACTAAAACTCCTCAGATTCTCACGCCAAATTGGTTCCGAGACGGCATCCTCGGCAAAATCAGCCGAGAACTTGCGAGCAAGGGCGATTTCGTTGGCGCGCGACGAGCCGCCGCACGAATCGCGAGCGATGATTCTCGAGTCGGTGCGTTCGCGAAATTGGCGGCGTTAGCTGCACGCGCCGGTGAGAAAAAAATGGCGAACGCCCTCTTAGAAGATGCCCTGGCGCAGGCCAAACCAGAGAATTACTCAGGGTTCGAATTAGTCGACATCGCGTCGGCGGAGACGGTGTTAGGACAGGTCGAGAAAGGGCGCAAACGATTTCTGGAGGCGTTGAGCAAAGCAGGGCCTTTCGAGTCAAACGAGGCTCTCGTGCCCAGAGATCAGGCCCTCGCCGGTGATTACGAGGGAGCCCTGAACACAGCGAATGCCACCAGCAGCCTCAGCGCTCGGCAATTGGCTATTCAGTACATTAGCGGGGTCATGGCTAAGGTCGGCGAGTTCCGCAACGCCGTGGAACTTGCAGAATCGCTTCGCTCAACGAACGATCGAGTCATCGCGTTGTGTGCTGTGAGTTCAGCGCAAGCGGAAAAGGGGGATCGGCATGGCGCGAATTCGACCGTACTACGGGCCATGTCCGTAGGCGGAAGATTGACAGGAGAGACGTTACGTACCGTTGCCAGCCTTGCAGCCGAGCTAGGTGGACCGAGCCGTGCCTTGGCCTGGGTGAACACACGAAGTTCCTCGGCGGATAAGGCTCGCGCTTTACTCGGGGTTGCTGAGGGTTTATTGCCGAAGGTATTGCCCGGCCCGAACCCCCAGGGTGAAAACCCGTAGGCTGATGAAGAAGTTCATGGGAAAACGAATGAGAAGAGTGTGAACGCCAAACGACGTATACTTTACTGCACCCGTTTTTTTTACGCCGACAATTCGAATGGGGCTGCGATCGCAAATCGGTTGGTCGCTGAACTGTTGCGGCGACACGGTTTAGAAGTCGAGGCTCTCTGCGGCTCTGTCGTCGATGGAGGCTTCGGCGCGAATCCAGCGGTCTTACTCGATGAGTTGGCGGACGAGTTTTGGATCGCCGGAAATGCGAACGAACAGAGTATCTGCGTCGCCGTCGGTCCCGGGATTCGCCGGAGCGCACCGTCGCATGTTCGTGCCAAAGTCCGTGGCGTTTTCGTTACAGCCTCTCGTCGCCCATTGTGCCCTAATACAGCTATCAGCGCGGACGAGGCCACGGAATTCCTTTCACTCTTCGACGCGACGGTCGTCCGATACCGGCCAGACGTCCTCGTGACGTACGGTGGCGATGCGTT
The DNA here is from genome assembly GCA_027451445.1 of Singulisphaera sp. Lineage (GTDB taxonomy): Bacteria > Planctomycetota > Planctomycetia > Isosphaerales > Isosphaeraceae > DAIDJG01. The sequence goes on along the minus strand of DAIDJG010000028.1, from coordinate 15,020 downwards.
GACGTTGGAAATTCTTTCGCGAGCTCGCAGTGCCGGAATCGCAACGGTGTTCACGCTCCACAACTTCGGTTATCCCAACCCGTCCCATTTCGCCAACGTCGATGCCATTTTGGTACCGAGTGAATACTCCGCGAATCATCACCGCGACATTCTCCGGATCACCTGCACAGCGATCCCGTACTTCGTCGACCCGGTTCGCGTGAAGGTCGAGGAGCACGATCGGAAATACCTCACGTTCGTCAATCCATCTGCTGAAAAGGGAGTGTACGTCTTCGCCCGGATCGCAGACGAACTGGGCCGGCGACGAGCGGACATACCGCTGTTGGTCGTTGAGAGCCGAGGCGACGAGACAACGCTGGTTGGGTGTGGCATTGACCTGCGCGGCCACGGCAACGTCTTTCTGATGTCGCAAACACCTGACCCACGCGACTTTTGGAAGGTGACACGGGTCTGCTTAATGCCTTCCCTGTGGCGTGAGAGTCAGGGACTCGTTGCCGTTGAAGCGATGATGAACGGCATTCCGGTGATCGCGTCGGATCGTGGTGCACTCCCGGAGACCCTAGGCGATTCGGGGATGCTGATCCGTATTCCCGGTCGGTTGACGCCATTCACACGCGAGCTTCCTACCGCGGACGAAATCAGACCTTGGGTCGATGCGATCATCCGATTTTGGGACGATCAAGCCTTCTACGCCCAGCATCGGCAACTGGCCCTGACCGAGAGCCAGAGGTGGGCGCCGGCGGTCTTAGAGCCGCGGTACGTTCGGTTCTTCAACGAAGTCCAATCGCGAAGCCGCAGGTCGGTCACTGGTTCGGAGCCGCCACCGGAACCATTGGTTAGTGCTTGTCCGATGGAAAAGCCTTCGATTGAGGAAGGGCTCAGAACCATCGCGCGACGCTGGCCTGACCTTTACAACTACTGTGACGACGATCCGATCTTCGTCCTTTCATCCGGTTGGCGAAGCGGCTCCACGATGCTTCAGCGCCTGATCATTCGCCAGTGTTTTCTCTGGGGCGAGCCTTTTGGGCACGCAGGGCTTATCGATTCCCTCGTGGATCCCCTTCGTTGCTTTACCGATCGCTGGCCCGAGGCGCATCATTTCTACGGAGGGCAAGGCACGGAGTCTCTCGGCAAACAGTTCATCGCCAACTTGTACCCTTCAGTTCAAGAACTGCTTCATGCGCATCAATGCTTTTTCGGACGGCTTTTCGCGGAGCCGGCGCGGCGCGCGGGCGCTTCTCGGTGGGGATTCAAAGAGGTGCGGCTGAGCGTGGACCACGCGCTCTACTTGAAGTGGCTCTATCCCAAGGCAAAATTCCTCTTCTTGATCCGCAACCCTTACGACGCCTGGCGATCGTACGCAGCGCGAGCGGCCAAAGGCTGGAAGTGGTACAACCGGTGGCCCGATGACCCGCTGAGCGTACACGGCTTTGCCGCTCATTGGCAGCGGCTCGCGACGAGCTTCGTCAACGACCACCGGAAGGTCGACGGCCTCGTGGTGCGCTACGAACATTTGAATCGGGGTGAGTATGCTGCCATCGAGGATTACCTCGGCTTTTCGCTCTCCCAGGATGCTGGCCGATTCAATCCTAGCGACGGTGGACCACCGCCTCTCGCGGAACTTTCCGACTCCGACCGCGCGGCCCTGAACGACGGTCTTGGTGCTCTCGCGGCGTCCCTGGGTTACGCAACTCAGACCGCAGGCCGTCCGGCAGCCGCCTCTGTCGCCTCGCCCGGGCCTCACGCGGGTTACAATCGGCAGCCAAGTGACGCCGGCTCGAATGGGCCGGGTAGAGGGAACCCGAGTGATCCGGCGAAGTGCGTGATTCTCGTGCCCGTCGGCCATCACGTCGAACCCGCGTGCGACGACGCGCTGAGAACCTTGGAGTGGCGCGGTTATACAGTGCGCCGGATCCGCGGCTACTCCGCGATCGATCAGGCGCGCAACCAGATAGCTACCAATGCGCTGCGGGATGGATTCGAGGAATTGCTTTGGATCGATTCTGACATCGGTTTCGAGCCGGACGCCGTGGAACGCCTACGGTCTCACGGTCTGCCGATAAGCTGCGGCATCTACCCGAAGAAGGGAAGGCGGGCCTTTGCGTCGAACTTCTCCGCTGGCACCAAGCACGTTTCGTTCGGTAGCGGCGGCGGACTGATCGAGATCCCCTATGCCGGTGCGGGGTTCCTGCACACGCGGCACGAGGTCTACCGTGCAGTTCAGCGAAGGTTCCGGTTGCCGCCATGCAACGAACGATTCGGGCCTTCGATGATTCCGTTCTTCCAGCCATTGGTCATCCCTGACGGCGCGGGCCACTGGTACTTAGCTGAAGACTACTCGTTCTGCTACCGCGCGCGTGAGTGTGGCTACACAATTGTGGCCGACACAACGATCCGCCTGGCACACATTGGGTCGTATCATTACGGCTGGGAGGACACCGGAGGAGAGTTGACACGTCAGGACGATTACACCTTCCACATCCCAGATTGAGCCGAAATCGGCGAGCGGCTGCGTCCTCGGAGCCGTCGTGAAGAGCCAGTGGCCAGGTACGACATTAAGGCAATTTGCAAGATATGCGCCGTCCTTTGGCCTCTTCAATAGCGATTCGTCGGCCTGGCAGAGTCCATCTGGTGTTCTCAATCGCCGTAATTCGTAGGGGCGGGAGTTATTCGCGGACGACGGGACACGTTGACGATCGCTGCTCCCGGCGAACAGATGAAACGACGATCTCTGTAGCGCCGCCGAACGAGGAGCCCGACAGTTGGAACGCGAAGGTGCAGAGCCACCTACCTTTGGTAGGCCTCTCCGACACGAACGGCAGGCACCAACTGGCAGGCGCCTAGGAATGAGACGGTCTCACTCGCGAATACGGTGGTTGCGTCTGTCAACGCGCATTCCGTTGCCGGCCGGGCTTTAGAACGAATCCGACGACACGACCTCGCCCGCATCGCGCGTCAAAAGCGCACGCAGTGTTACCGGATTGATCGTGTCCTTGATGAACCGAACCGACCCGTCAAGGAACAAGGCGTTGAATCCGTTCGGGAACTGGCCGCCGAGCTGCGGTAATACGGCTCCCATTACCTCGGGCTTGAGGCTCTCGGTGTCGACGGCGATGTCGCTGTCGGGCTTGGTCCAGGGCGCGGCTTCCCGAGCCTCGACCACGCCGATCGTGTTCGAGGTGCCGTCGGTGACTTCCTGGATGGCAACGCCTTGCTTCTTAGCCGGATCGAACAGGGTGTGCTTCCCGCTGAATCCCCGGTAGAACGTCTCACCCACTTCCGACTTGGCACCGGGGACCGCGTAGACCTGCGGCATCCGCTCGACAAGCTCACGGTTGTGCGGACTGTCCCACGGCTCGTCGAGGTGGAACTCGTTGAAAAGCGCTTGCTGCTCCAGGAACGGCAGGATGGCAACGCGCCAGCTCAGGAGGGGCTTGCCGTTCTTATCGCGGATCGGGGCGGGGAAGCGGTTGTTGGTGGAGTGGAAGTTATGCATCGCCAGGCCGATCTGCTTCAGGTTGTTGACCGACTGAGAGCGTCGTGCCGCGGTCCGCGAGGCCTGCACGGCAGGGAGCAGCAAGGCGACGGCGACAGGCGCGGCCATCGTCGGATTCAGACCCGGGAACGACTCGCGCGAGATGAACCGGAACCCTTCGTCGTCGACCGTCATCGCGAACGTGGCCGGGAAGAGATAGGGGCGGAGATCGTCGGGTGCGGGAACCTGATCCGCATCGACGTGGAGCTGGAAGGGACGCCCCCCTCGGACCGGCGGTCGACCTCGGCGCAAGACCTGGCCGAAGACTGCGGACATCCCGTTGTTGGGCGATCCCGATGCGCTCGAGCCGATCAGTTGGACGAGGCCCGGCAAGTTGGCGACGACCTCCGGGAGCATTGAGTTCTTCGTATCCGTCACGCTCAACACAGTGACCTTGGACGGGACATGACTGAGGGCCTCTTCCAACGCGTCGCCCTTGGGAAGCCCGCCAGGTTTCCCCTCCTGTGCCAGCGCCTCGCGCGCCGCGGCGGGGGTTGACGCGATGATCAGGGATGCCTTACCCAACACGACCGTTGGCCGCATGCCGGCCGGCAAAGGCAAGACCGACGGGGAAACCGACAGGACGTACCCATGCTTGATGCCCTTCAGCGGTTGAAATTCGGCCGGCGCCTCGCCCCCGGGCCGATCGGCGACCGGCTTCTGCGAAACGTTGAAGCGCTCGATAAGGTTGTTGAGGATGGGCGCAAAGCCGTCGACGTCGTCGACCTGGATCGCGATGGAGGACTTGGGGACGTGCACCAAGCCTTGCGCCAGGCCCTGGAGCGCGTTGGTCGGCGCGTTAATCTTCGACGGCACGCTGTACGTTACCATGAGCGGCCCCAGACGCTTGAGGACCTCGTTGACGGGCTTGCCCGTCATGTCCTTCGCCATCTCCTCGAACATCGCGATCGCGCCTGCTGCATTGGGGTCCGTCGCTTTCGCGAGCTGGGTGACCTTCTGGTAGAAAGTCCCTGGCGCGAACGAGAACACAGTGAACCCGTCGAGTCCCGCAGGGAGCGGAGGCAACTTTCCGGTCTCAAACGTCGGCTGTTCGAGCAGTGAGAGCACTCCCGCCCGCGGTGCCGGCGCGACCAGTCGCGTGATCGTCATAAGCGCCGGGCCGTCGAAGCCCCAGCGGTAATCGAACCGCTTGACGCGGTCAAGGCCGAGCGAGGCCGCCTGCGGCGGCAACTGGGGCAGGGCGGACATGTCGAAGTAAGCGAATCCGATCGGCTGAAACGTCCCCTCGGCCTTCGCCAGTGCAACTCGTGTCGGATGCCCGACCGCGCTGGTCTTTTCGTTGTCGAGGGCCGCGATCATCGCGTCGGCCCCCTTGGGAGTGACGAGGCTGAGAACCATGTCGTCGCCCTCGATCCACCAGGCAAAACCGGATGGCTCGGCCGGTCTCTGCCCCGGGCGCAAAGGGATCCGGACCGGGCGCGACTCGGTGACGACAATCACCTTCCGGCCGCCCGGCTTCGCGACCGACTCGGACCGCGTTGCCGGCGCGCTCGCTCCATCGATCAGCCGGGCGACGATCGTTCGCGCGTCCCCTTTGGCCCCGTTTCGCAGCACGAGTCCGACGCAGCTCGGTTTCTCCAGGCCGCCCTTGCGGTTGATGCCAAAGGCGAACCCGTACCGGAACGCATGCTTCGCCAGCGTCATCGTGTCCTTGCCGGTGAGCTTCGCGTTCGGGTCCGATTCGAGCATACGCTGAAGGAGCTGCGTGACGACCGACTCCAGCATCTCGCCGGTGGGCGTCTCGTTCAACAGTCGCGCCGCGGCCGTTTGTTTCCAGGCGTCGGCGTGCCTCTCGACACCGTCGAACTCCCCGTAAACGACCAGGTCGTCCTTCGGGAAGTAGCGAGCCAATGGGGCTGGCCCTTCCGCGGCTCGGACGTCGATCGGCGTACTCGAGACCAGACACACCACCACTCCTGCCAGCACCGCGGCGCGGGCCAGCGTGACGGCCGACATGACTCGTCGCATGGATCATCCTTTCGCAAGCGATGCGTGTTCCGAGAGAGGAATTCAAGGACATGAAAGACGAGCGAACCCGGAGGTCGCCATGACCACGAAGGATATCGTAGATAGACGGTGAGCGTGCGCCAACAAGGGAGTGGGAGAAAGGGGAGGAATGCTGGCACTGCCGCAACGTCACCGGGCGGGTTTGTCGGCTTGAGCAGCGCAGCAGCCAACAGAGAACATGGGCGCGTAGGACTGGTTTACGCGATCGCTGACTCCCCACCCCCCCGGCCCCTTTGGGGCCAGAGCAGTAGAGCGGAGAAAGTAGTGAGTAGAGAAGAAAGAGTCCTTTCGCTCTACTGCGGTCTACTCTCTACTTTCTACTCTCTTTCCCTTCCCAAGGGGGGGGAGTTTGAACAGACGCGCACGCGTTTCTTACTCCCCCCCTTGGGAAGGGGGGGTTGGGGGGGTGGGCAAGGGCCTCGGCCTCCCCTTTTGTGTCAGCAACCGTGAAGACAACCCGGTGCCGTCGCTACAGTGTTGGAATGCCGGTCAATACTGCGCACCGATCGAGAAGTTGAAGTAATTCACATGATCGCCGGGAGCCTTGAGCACGGGGAAGGCGAGGTCGAAAGCGAGGGGGAGCGGGCCCATGGCGGGGATGGTGAGCCGGAGGCCGGTGCCGACGGAGGCTCGGAAGTTGTTGATCTCGTAGTTCGAGGTCACCGTGCCGAAGTCGGTGAAAATCACCTGTCGGACGGAGTCGCTCGCGGTCAGCGGGAACATATACTCGATCGATCCGAGCGCCTCCATGAGACCGCCCACGTTCGAGCCGAGGATGTGTGGGCCGACGCCGCGGTACTGGAACCCGCGGAGTGATCCGATATAACCGGCGAAGAACCGCTCATAGACCGGCGTGTCGGGCCCCGTGATCCCATAGTGCCCGCGGAGCTCGAGCGTGCGATTGCCGGAGCCGTCAGGCCGGCTGCCGAGGGTGAAGTAGGTTCGGCCTTCCACCTCGGCCTTCGAGTAGATGAACGACCCGAACCCCTGCTCGAAGGAGAAGTCGACGTACTGGCCCTTATTCGGCATGAACATCGCGTTGCGATTGTCGAACCGCAAGCTCGGGCGTAGCGAGAACAAGGTGGTATGTCCGGCCGCGGCGAGATAGGCAGCGGGAGCCGGCGAGCGGTATCCGAAGAAGTCGACATTCTCGATGCGAGTCGCGAAGTCGCCGTAGGTGACCGGGCCGAACTGCCGGCCCAGCCAGAACCGGCCGCCACCTCGAATTTCGCTCCAGTCGGGGTAGATACGATTGAAGACGTAGCCGGTGGCACCCCCGGTGATCGGCAGGTCGAACAGGTAGCGATCGATCAGGCTCATCTGGAACCGGTTGATCAATGTGCCGACCATCGCCGAGATCTGAAGCTGCTGCCCGCCGCCGCGGAACGCCTGGCCGTTGGTGATGTCGGCGAACGATGTCGGGAAGTTGAAGAAGTTGAAGTTGCGCTCGTTGATCATCGCGAACGCGCTCAACCCCTGTGCACCGCTGGCACCCAAACCGAGCGAGAGGTTGCCGGTCGGCCCTTCGTCGACCGACGTGATGATGTCGGCGATCTGTCGGTTCGAAAACGCGTCGCCGCGGTCGGGACCGACGTCGGTCGCGTTCATGCCGGGAATGCTGGGGAACATCCCCTTGGGTTCGCCCGTACCCACCGGCGCCGGCGTGGGGGTCGTCCCCGGCGGCAGCACCATGGGAGGAGCACCCGAAGGGCCCGACGGGAGCGCGGGGACCGAAGGTTGCGGTAGGGTGTCGGGAGGAGGGTTGAACATATTCCCTCCGGAGACGAAGGGTGCCAGTCCGGGTCCCGCAGGCGCGTTCGCGGGTGGGCCGGCGGGGAGTGCAGGTACCGCGACGGGCGGGAGGCTGTTGTCGGCTGCGGGCGACTGCAACCGCGTCGTGTCGTGAATGTCGGGGATCGCGAGGTCCCCGTACGGCCGGTCCGCCTTCCTGCCGTTGACGATCTTGACGTCGATGAACTTGTTCTGATCGGGCGCGTTCTGGAAGTAGCCCAGGCTCATGAGCCGCTTCTTGAACCCTTCCATGCGGTTCTTGTTGAGCACCTCGCCCGGCAGGAGGCCCGCCATGTTGGCCTCGCGCCGGATCACGCGATCCTGAGTGCGGTCGTTCCCTTTCACGATGAGCTCGCCCAGGATGTACGGGTCGCCCTCTTCGATCTTGTAGACGACATCCATGACGCCGGGCTCCTCGGTGACGCTCATCGTCGCGAGGATCTCGGTGTTGATACAGCCGAGCTCGTAGTACTTGGTCAGGAGCCGCATCCGGTCGGCGTCCTTGATCGTTTCGAGCATCGGCTGGCCCGAATGCATCAAGAGGCCCTCGCGGAGCTTGGCGTCGGAGAGCTTCTGATTCCCCTCGAACTTGATGTTGCGCACGCGATAGCGGATCCCTTCCGAGATGACGAACGTGATCCGCGTGTCGCCGAGTGACGAGCCGGGCTTGGTGATCGGCGAGATCTTGACCTCGTAAAACCCCTGGCTCTCGTAGAACTGATGGAGCTTGCGCACGTCTTCACTGAGCGTGTCGCTCGTGAACACTCCACCGATGAGCCCCAGGCGCGGGGGATGGCTGGAGATCTTGGTCCGCAAGCGTTCGTCGGTGACGAAGTCGTTCCCTTCGAAGTCGACGTGGCCGACCTTGCGTTTCTCGCCCTCGAAGATCTCGATGATCACGCGCGTATCGCCGGGGTTTCCCCCTTCGACGAGCCGGACCTCCGCCAGGTCGTAGCCTTTCTCGGCATACAGGCGCTGGATCTGACCGACGGAGAGCCGGGTCCGCATGGAATCCGCACGGTTGCCGACCTTCAGGCCTGTCGTTTCCTCGAGGTCCTTCTGTTTGATGATGTAGAAGCCGAACAGGTTCTTGGTCCGCCCGCGAAACTCAACGTGGGTCAGGACTGGCATTTCGACTACGGTGAAAATGACAATCCACCCCGGCTTCTTCGGGTCGGGCTGATAATAGGCGTTCTCCTCAGAGAACCACTTCGTATTGTGAAGGCTCTTCAGGTCGGCGTCGATCTGGCGCTGGCTGAGCTCCTGCCCGGGGCGGCTGAGGATCTTGCGGCGGATTTCGTCCGTCGGGATCGAGACGTTTCCTTCGATCTTCACCTCGGTCACGATACCATCCGGCAAGGCGCTCCCGGGTTTCGCGCGAACTTGGTCGACGAGCGTCAGCGCCAGGATCACGGCCACGAGCGCGCAAAGCAGCCGACGCACTCGACTTGCCGTTCGACCCGCCGGTGCCTTCCCTGGCACTGACGGAAGTTCCAGTACGCCGCGTGTCATTGGCGATCGTTCCCGGACCGAAGAGATGAGAGAAGCACCACGCCGCCGCGGTTCGCGGCGCCCGAGCATCGACTCAAGACATTAGCAACTCTTGGGTGATCCTTCCAGCGATGCGAGTGGAGAGAGTCGGGAGCCGGCTCAAGCGCGCAGGCTCACACTCACGGAATCGCTGGTAGCGAGCCGCGGCCTTCCTGGCTTGCGGCTCGCCGGGCTACGGCGATAGGTGTGGGCCTTGTACCCAAGTTCCCCCGAAACCGCAAGCCCGGATGTCCGATCGATCCGGGCCGTTTTCTTCTGGGTATCGGACGGAAGACGGACGCCGCAGGCTCTGGAGTGCGGGGGCTTGCTCCCGCTTTCGCGCTGGGATTGCGGCTGGAAAGTGGAGGTCCGGGTAGGCCGTTCGGATGCGGCAGGGTCCTTTTCGGAGCGCGACGGCGATACGAAAGCGGGAGCAAGCCCCCGCACTCCAAAGCCTGCGGACTGCTTCGGACGAACGGCTTCCGGTGCGAGAATGAAACGGCCCTGTCCGATCGATCAGGGCCGTTTTCTTCTCGCACCCGATTCTATCCGTTCGAGAGCGATCCGAAACCCTCATCGAGCTGCCGATCCGACGTTACTCGGAACCACGTCCCGACGGTTCGACCTCACCTTCGGGTCCGTGCAAACAAGCCGCATCGTTGTGCGTATTTGCCGTGTCGTCGAGCGCTGAGAGTGCAGCGAACAATGGGCCAAGCGCCTTCTCATAGTGCTTCCAGCGCGCGACCGACTTTTTGTAGATGGGCTTGCGGACCTGGGTGACGCTCGCCGTTCGGACCGATCGTTGCGTGCGGTGGAATTCCAGGCATGCGGGGTCCCATTCTTGCCCACAGGCCGCCAGTAAACGCCGCGCCACGCCTTCGAGGTCGGCGACCGTCTCCTCGTAGTCCACCTCATGAATTGTGACCGGCAAGACTTGGCGCCAGTGAGCCATGATCCGCCGGTACTGGGCGAAACGCGACGCGATGTGGCTCGTGTCGTTGGACCAGCGGATGCTGCGGAAATCCGTCATCCAGCATGAGACGGCGATGTCGCGCAGGTCGCGCCGGCAATGAATGAACGTCGCGTTGGGAAAGAGGACGGCCAGCAGCCCGAGATAGAGCGTGTTGTCCGGCATCTTGTTGATGATGCGGGGTGTCTGTCCTCCGTCGAAGGCTGCGAGCCGTTCCAGATGTTCCTCCGCCAGCCGGCGAATCGCCCGCGCATCGAGGTGGGGTACACCCTCGATCGGCGGACCATGACGGTCCAGCACATCGGGGATGTCCTCGAACGACTGACGGGCCAGGCGCAACTCGCCGGCGCCGTGGATCTGGGGGTGGCTGGCCAGGACCTGTTCGATCAACGTCGTTCCCGACCGCGGCAGACCGAAGACAAAGACGGGCCGGTGCGTTGCCGATCCCATTCCCACCGTACGCGCGAAGAACTCGGCAGTGAACTCACGGACGAGCCCATCGACGAGCTGCTCATGGTTGGCCGGTGAATACTCGCGCTCGCCCCTGGCAAGTTCGACGCTCAGCGCGTTGGCGACACGCAAACACTCGGCGGCTCGGGAATAGTCACCACGCGCATCCAGCACGTGCGCCAGGCCGAAAAGCAAATGGGCTCGGGGCTGAGGGAATAACCGAGGATCCGCCAGTCGTTCCTCCAGCGCGGCGAGATCGGCATCGGGCAGCTTATCACGCAGGAGCGTCGCCAGCCGGCCGTACGGCAAGGGGAACCTCGGCTGCGCCCGGAGCGCCTCGCGGAACGAAGCCTCGGCCTCCGCCATCTCGCCCAGTTGCTCGTGGATGGCACCCAGGTGAAGCAACGCCGGGGCGAGGTCCGGCTCGATCTCCAACGCGTTCTGGTAGTTCTTGCGTGCTTCAGCTAGCCGGCCCTCCTCTTGCAGCGCCCAGCCCAGACTGTTGTACGTCGCCGCCTGTTTGATAGGCGAAAGCGCGAGCACCCGCTCCCAGCAGGGAATCGCCTGAGCACACTCGTCCCGCTCGGCGTGGACTTCCGCGAGGAGCTGCCAGTGCGCCGCGTTTTCCGGCTCGTGTTCGGTGGCCAGCTTGAGCCACGGCACCGCGCCCCCGAGCTGGCCCTCGCGCATGAGCGTCAGCCCCACATCGCGATAGTTGTCCGCCCGTTCCGGATCCAGCCGTGTGGCCTCCAGGTACGCCGCGCGAGCGTCCTCGTGGCGGCCGAGAGACTCCAGAGCGTCACCGAGATTGCGTCGCAGGACGCCCATGTCGGGCTGAAGTGCAACGGCCTCCTGAAAATGTGCGATTGCCTCGTCCGCTCGGCCCTGTCTGACAAGCGCCCGCCCGAGATTGGTGCGAACCCGGAACAAGCGCGGCTCCAGCTCGACGACTCGGCGAAACAGGTCGATCGCTTCATCGATTTGGCCGACGTCCTGAAGCACCACTCCCAGGTTGTTGAGAGCGGCGACCATTTGAGGCTTGACCGCGAGCGCACGCCGAAACTGCTCGATCGCGCCGGGAAGATTCCCCATACCCTGAAGCGCCAAACCGAGGGTGTTGTGTGCCTCGGGATAGTCGGCCCGCAGCGCGAGCGCCATCCGGCACGACGCCGCCGCTCGCGTGAAGTCGCCGAGATTGCGATAGGCTTCCGCCAGATCGACATGAAACGCCGGAACACCGGGCCGCTTGGCAATGGCCTGCGCAAGGCACGACACCGCCCCCTCTTGATCACCCTGCGCCGCGAGATCAATCCCCCGCGCGTGGAGCTCTTGCGGGCCGAGCGGTTCGTGTGCGGTGATCTCCGGCGATTCGGTCACCAACGTTTTCGGAACAGTTTGATCCATGGCAAAGTACGTCCCAACCTCAGCCGCAGAGCGACCTTTCCGTCCTCCGTTGAGGAATTGCCTGAGGAGCCCTCTCCTCGATCTTCCTGGAACCGCATCTTACGTCAGTTTTTGGCTGATTCCTTATCAATTCCGGGAGAAAGCCGCCAGGAGATTCATCAACCCTTCGTTGATGACGCCGTTATCGACGCTCAAATGCGGGTGCTCTGTGCGAGTGTGCTTCAACCTGGTCACCTCACGGTCAAATCGCGCACGGGCCCGGATCAATGCTTCCGTCTGCCTCAGTTGGAACCGTCCGCCCGTTGGGGAAGCCCAACCCCTCGGCGCTCGGAGTCTGTCCCGGAAGTGGTGCGGAGCCGGCAAAGGGGGACTGGCTCCGAGTCTTCGAGGTGCCTGTCCCCCTTTGCCGGCGGAGCGGGAGGCGTGGAAATGGGGACAGGCGCCGTCCGAAGACGTCCGGAGCCAGTCCCCATTTCCACGTCTCCCGCACTTTTGGGACAGACTCTCGGAGTCGGATATTCTTCCAAGAGTTGCCGAAGCCTGTGGATGTTGACGAACGTCTCATTCATCCTGGCCGTCCCCGTCTTGCGTCTCATGAAGGGAGTCATCATCTATGCAAATGACATCTCCGTCGATTTCGCCTGACTCGATGGCCTTCATAAAGCGCGCTTCCACCTCATCAACTCCAAAGACCGCCATGATGGCTTCGATCGGTGTGATTTCGTCTTCGATCATCACTTGCTCGTTGAGTCGCGAAGATCGTTCGGGTTCGCCGCCATGATTACACCCTACCGCGCCGGCGACGTCGCCAAGCTCCGTCGACTTCGCTACCGTCGAGCCCCTGCATTTCACTGGCCGTCCTGAAGTTCGTTGACCCGCTCGACGTCGCCGGCCGTTTCCTGCCCCGCTGTTGATTGGCCGCGCGGGTGCGGTCGCCGCGGGCCGGTCCCGTTACGTCGCCGAAGTCCTGGCGCGCCATCGAGCCCCCCAATCTGGTCGCGGTAGGACGCCACCAAATCGCCGAGAGCAAGAAGGTCAGCGTACTCCTCGGCTCAGACATCGGGGTTCTCGACGCCGGCGACCTGGGGAGGAAGCGGGGAGTTCGACCACCATTGCTGGGGGATTTGGCCCCGGAGCTGGCGAGCCGAGTCATGAAAATCGTTCGGGTTCGCCGCCATGATTATCCCCACGCCGGTAAGGTCAAAGATCATCGTCCGTTAGACCCGCGTCGCGCATGATCGCGCGCTGGATACCGCGGCCCAGGTCACGATTTGCATGGACCGGTACCGAAATTGTTATCGGGTTCCCCGCCCGCTTGTAGATGTGGTGGCTGCCGTTTGCATGATCAAACGTCCAACCGTGGTTTTCGAGGACTCGGCACATGCGCTTGCCGCTGATGACCTTCACGGTTGCGCCTCGCCTGGAAGTGGCTCGGTCGCATTCCGGATCGCCGCGGCCTTGTTGCTGTCATGCACCGACGCAAGCCACCCCTCGGCCGCTTCCACCGCGTTCGCCTGCGCCTCTTCGATCGTGTCCGCGTCGCTATAGCAACCGGGCAGCGCGGGAATGATGACCGAGAACCCGCCGTTCTCCTCGGGTAGCGCTAACGCCTGGAGGGTCACTTTCAACGTCATTGTGATGGGGTGGACCGCCGGCTTTGACTCATTGATAGCCGCTTGTTCGATCATGATATTCAACTCCGTTGGTTCGGTGAGGTCGCGGAAAAGCCGATCCATCTGGCATTACCGAACCGCTCATGTCAGCGTAAGCGGCTTCTCGTTTTGGAGAACCCGTCTGGCCAAGAACGGAACCCGTCCGAACCGTTCGAGAACCGGGAGGAACCTGGGCCGGGTAACCGAAGAACCTGGCCGCGAACCGAAGAACCTGGCCGCGCAGTTAAATATACGGGTTTTGAGTCGGCCTGGACAGCACCGAGTTCGATCGCGGGGGCCTGGATAGCACCGAGTTCGATCGCGGGGGCACGAGACCTAATTATTCGTTATTCGAGGCGCGTCGCCTACCCTACCGACCACCTGTCGCCTTGCGAACGATCTCCACCAACTCCTCAGCGAACTTTGCGGACTCAGCCACACGTGCATCCACGCGCCGCGTCAGGTTTGACACACTTCCTCCCCGGCTCAGCCCCAAGGGTCCCGCGAGATCCCGAAGCGAAGCTTCCGTGTACCGACGGCACAACCACGCCGCCGCCGCGCGCGCCTCGATGGCTCCACGGCACGATAGTTCCGACGGTGACACTCCATAGTGCTCAGCCACCGCCAAGCAGATCAACTCCACGCTCAGACCCGGGAGTTCGCGCGACTCGCGGTCCGGCGGCTCGCTCGACGCGGGACCGTGCAGCGCGCGCAAGCGGTCCACGAATCGCCCCGAACCCAAAACCCAACCGTCGAACGCTTCGCGGAAGGGCGACGACGGCGGATCACCGACACCCGCCTCGACGAACCCCTGGTACGCTTCCGACGCGTCGGAACCCCCATACTCCCCGCGCCACGCTCCGAGCAACGCATCATAAGCCACCCACGGCAGACGGCTTGAGCGCTGCGCGTAGCCCTGATAGCTTGACCAAGCCCACTGCGACGGGTGCTCGACCAACTTCGCACGCACCGGGTTGAGGTGAATGTAACGGCTCACCGTCCAGTAGTAGGTTTCGTCCTCGATCATTTCCGCCTTATACCGCCCTTGCAGCAAATGGCCCGGACGACCACGCCGCCGCTGACACCACTGCGCGTACGCCGACAGGAAGTTCTGCATTCCGCGCGAAAGGTTCGGGCGCGGTGTCTTTACCAGGAGATGAAGATGGTTGGTCATCACCACAAAACAAGGGACCTCCCATCCGCAGCGCGTAACAACCCGCTCCAAATCATCCAGAAGCCGGCGTCGATCATCGTCGTCATGGACGATGTCCTGGCGCGCGTTGCCCCGGCTCATGACGTGGTAGATCGCACCCTCATATTCGATCCGTAAGCGTCGTGGCATGGAGGAACGATACCTCCAACGATTCTCGGACGTCAAGCAAAAAACGAAGAATTAGGTCTGACCCCAGGGTCCCTCTTGCAAACGCCGACAATTGGGGCAAGACTTCCGTGCCTTGGATTTCATGCCTCGCTATGCTACAGCCCTGAGCGAGACTACGCAACACTGGTGAACGGCTACCTGCGGGATGGCGAGGAAGGACAGGCGATGCCGGATTTGGTGGTCAATCCATTGCGTCCCGATCGGTACGAGCCGCGCGTACGAAAGCGTCGTCCGAAGGAGTACCCGGTGATGAAGCGTCCTCGCAGTGAGTTGCGGAAA
>DAIDJG010000027.1 GCA_027451445.1 Singulisphaera sp. | reverse complement strand
ACGCTGGAGACCTTGGCCGCCGTTTCCATCCTCCGCGAGCACCTGCCCGAGCTGAAGGTCCGGGTGGTCAACGTCGTCGATCTCATGAGGCTGGAGCCCGACACCGAGGGCCCGCACGGTCTGAGCGACATCGATTACGATTCGCTCTTCACGAAGGACAAACACATCATTTTCGCATTCCACGGCTACCCCTGGCTGGTCCATCGCCTGACCTACCGCCGAGCCAACCGCAACCTGCACGTCCGAGGCTACAAGGAAGAAGGCACGATCACGACGGCCTTCGACATGACGGTCATGAACGACATGGATCGCTTCCACCTCGTCATGGATACGATCGATCGCCTGCCGCAAACAGGGACCAAGGGGACCTATCTCAAGCAGCAGCTCGCGGACAAGCTCAGCGCGCACAGGCGGTACATCAACGAACACGGCGTGGACATGCCGGAGATCCGCGATTGGAAGTGGGGCAACTCCAAATGAATGCGCAAAAACTTATAGACACCGCGAGGGCCCTTGTCGCCGGCGACAAGGGCCTGCTGGCGATGGATGAGAGCACTCTCACCTGCAACAAACGCTTTGCCCGGTTGGGGATTCCCCAGACGGAAGCGGCCCGGCGTGCCTATCGGGAGTTGATCATCACTACGCCCGGTCTCGGTGAGTGTATCAGTGGCGCGATCCTCTACGACGAGACGATCCGCCAGCAAGAACAAGATGGCACTCCCTTTGTCAAAGTCCTCGTCGATGCGGGAATCATTCCCGGCATCAAGGTTGACACCGGCGCCAAGGACCTGGCGGGTCATCCTGAAGAGAAAATCACCGAAGGTCTGGACGGGCTGCGCGACCGCCTGGCGGAATACGCTCGAATGGGGGCTCGTTTCGCGAAGTGGCGCGCAGTGATTACCCTGGGTGATCGTCTTCCCAGCCGGGGCTGCATTGAGGCCAACGCGCAGGCGTTGGCCCGCTACGCCGCGTTGTGCCAGGAAGCGGGACTGGTCCCCGTCGTCGAACCGGAGGTGCTGATGGAAGGCGCACATACCCTGGAGCGATGCCGAGAGGTCACGGAGGAAGTCCTGCTCGCGGTTTTCAACCACCTTTACACCCAACGGGTGACCCTGGAGGGCATGCTCCTGAAGCCCAACATGGTGCTTCCGGGATCGACCTGCCCCGAGCAAGAAACTGTAGACGAGGTCGCTGATGCCACCGTGAAGTGTCTCTTGCGAGCGGTCCCCGCCGCCGTGCCGGGGATCGCGTTCCTGTCAGGCGGCCAATCGTGCGAACTGGCCTCGGCCCGATTGAACGCCATGAACGTTCGCTTCCAGTCGCGACGGCCCTGGGCGTTGGCCTTTTCTTTCGCCCGCGCCATCCAGCAACCAGCCCTGGAGATCTGGCAAGGCCAGAAGGCCCACGTATTGCCGGCACAACGGGCCCTGTATCACCGAGCCCGGTGCAACCGGGCAGCGCGCCTTGGCGAATATAACGCCACGGCTGAAATGACATAACCATTACACCATAGCTAAATTGCTCTCGTCTACGGCGGAGGCAGCAGGATGTGTGCTGTGCCCGCGACGACGTGATCTTCCGAACCCCGCATTCTCAACCGGTGACCGGCGCCATCCGGAAGGCCAGCTCAAGGAACACGCCATGAACGGATCGCTACCCGAGGTTTACCTGGCCCGTCACGGCGAAACGGCATGGTCGCTGTCGGGCCGGCACACGGGACGGACCGATCTCCCCCTCACCGAGCGGGGCGAGGACAACGCACGCAGGTTGCGAGGACGGCTCGCCGGGATAGAGTTCACCGAGGTTTTCGTCAGCCCGCTCCAGAGGGCACTGCGGACATGCAAGCTGGCGGGCTTTGCGGCCGTTGCCCAGGTCAGCCCGGACCTCGTCGAGTGGGACTACGGCGATTATGAAGGCGGGACCACCGCCGAGATTCGCCAAGCGCGGCCAGGCTGGTATCTTTTTCGAGACGGCTGTCCGGGGGGTGAGTCGCTCGCGGCGGTGGGTGCTCGCGCCGACCGCGTGATCGCCCGTCTCCGGGCGGATGGCAGTTGCACCCTCCTCTTCGGCCACGGCCACTTCTCCCGCGTCCTCGCCGCGCGCTGGATTGGCCTGACCACAGCGGACGCGAGGCACCTCGTGCTCAACACCGCATCGCTGAGCATCGTGGGGTACGAGCATACGCTGGACGATCCGGCGATCCTGCTCTGGAACGACGACCACCATGCGAATCCTGGGGAGTGACTCGTCCTCGCCTTCAGAAAGGCCTGGTCTCCAACAACTTCGAGTACCGGTAGCGGTACACCCATCGCAAAAACCCGTCATCAATCCTGTCATCGAACCACGAGGTGCACCCATGGCCGAAAACGCAAAGCTCCTGCAAGTCCTCGACGCCGTCGAGCGCTTATCTGCCTCGCAACACGCGGAGGAACTCCGCGCGGCGATCTTGTCCGGTCTCGTCCGCGCCGAGGAGTCCGACGGAGCGCGAACGCACTACTCTCTGAGCGAGAACGGAACGATGTACCTTCAATCGCTTCGCCGCGAGCGTGCGAGGCAGACCTGCGTGGGGATCATCGCGTCTTCCGGCGGCGACGAGAAGACGACCCGCGAGCAAGTCCGTGCACTGGCCGAGGTCGTGCTCGGCCTGTTCGAAATCAGCGCCGGGTCTGATCCCGATGCCAGCGCGAAGAACGCGCGGATCGCCGAGATCGCAGTGCGGCTGGCCCAGCAAGAGGCGACAGCCTCCTGATCACATTTAAGGATTCAAGAACTTACATATGCTCACACCATCAATCCAATCTGAATCCAAGGTGCCGCTTTCGAGCCCAGCAGCCGCCAGGCCTCCTGACATTGCCTCCGCGTCGGTTCCCGATACGCTCGCGGCGCTCCAGGTCAACCGCGACACCGGGCTCACGCATTCTCAGGTGGAAGTCCGCCGGAAAAAACACGGCTACAACGAAGTGACCGAAATCAGAGGCCACCCGGTCCTCGGATTCCTCCGGAAATTCTGGGGAATCTCGGCTTGGATGCTCGAACTGATCATGGTTCTGTCCGCGGTACTCGGGAAGTATTCGGACCTCGTCGTGGTGAGTGGGCTGCTGGTGATCAACGCCGTGGTCAGCTTTGTGCAGGAGCGTCGAGCCGCCGGTGTCGTCGAGGCACTACGGCGACGGTTGCGGGTCAATGCCCGCGTACAGCGCGATTCGAGCTGGCAGGTCATTCCTGCCCGGGAGCTGGTCCCCGGCGACATCGTCCGCGTGCGACCCGGCGACATCATCCCGGCGGACGTGAAACTCCTCACGGGAGCGTTGACCGTGGACCAGTCGGCGCTCACCGGCGAGTCGAAGGATGCGGAAAAGGCGCCCGGCGAAGTGCTTTCCTCGGGAGCCGTTGTCCGCCGAGGCGAGGGTAACGGGGTGGTCATGCTAACCGGGGCGAAGACCTACTTCGGCCGCACCACGGAGCTCGTGCAGCAGGCGCAACCGAAGCTTCACATCGAAGCGGTGGTGACCAAGGTCGTCCGGTGGCTCTTTGTCATCGTCGGCGTACTACTGGGCGTGGTGGTCGTACTGTCAGTAGTCCGCGGCGAGCCGCTCCTGGAAATGGTCCCGCTCATGCTCGTGTTGCTGATGAGTGCAGTGCCGGTCGCCCTCCCCGTCATGTTCACGATCAGCATGGCTGTCGGGTCGAAGGAACTGGCCAGGCGCGGCGTGCTCGTCACCCGCCTGAGCGCCGCGGAGGATGCCGCGACGATGGATGTGCTTTGCGTGGACAAGACCGGCACGATCACGATGAACCAGCTCGCCGTCACAGGCGTGACCCCGCTGGAGCACGCGACCGAAGCCGACGTGCTGTTTGCCGGCGCACTCGCGTCGCAGGAATCCAACCAGGATCCGATTGACCTCGCTTTCCTGTCCGCGGCCAAGGAACGGCACGTCTTCGACAACCTTCCGAAGGTCACCCCAGTCTCCTTCGCACCGTTCGATGCGAAGAACCGGAGGACCGAAGCCGTGGTCGAGCAGAACGGGCAGCGGTTGCGCGTCATGAAAGGCGCCGTGCGCACCATCGCCGAGGCTTGCGGGCTCCAGCCCCCGGCAATCGAGGCGCTGGAAGCGAGCGTCAGCGCGTCGGCCGCGAAGGGCTATCGTATGCTGGCAGTGGCACGCGGCCCCGAGATGGGCCTCCCAGTCTTGATCGGATTGGTATCGTTGTATGATCCGCTACGGCCGGACGCCAGCCAGCTCATCGCCGCCCTCCAGGACCGTGGTGTGGCCGTGAAGATGCTCACTGGTGACGCGTTGGCGATCGCGATCGAAATCGCGCGCGGCGTGGGGTTGCCCAACATCCGGCGCATCGCGGATCTCAAAGCCGCGAGCGAGCAGGCCCGCAACAAGACGGTGGATCTATTCGCCGGCGCCGATGGTTTCGCGGAGGTCTTTCCGGAGGACAAATACACCGTGGTAAAGTACCTGCAGGACGCAGGGCATGTCACCGGTATGACGGGCGATGGGGTCAACGATTCGCCCGCGCTCCGCCAGGCCGAAGTCGGCATCGCCGTCAGCACTGCGACCGATGTGGCCAAGGGCGCCGCGAGCGTCGTACTGACGGAGCCGGGTTTGACGAACATCGTGGCGCTTGTCGAGCAGGGACGGACGATCTACCAGCGCATCCTGACGTGGATCATCAACAAGATCAGCCGGACCATACTCAAAGCGAGCTTCGTGGCCATCGCGTACGTGGTGACCGGCAAGTTCGTCGTCTCCGCCTTTGCGATGCTGCTGCTGACCTTTATGACAGACTTCGCCAAGATCACGCTGGCCACCGACCACGTACGGTCGTCCCGGAAACCAGAAACGTGGAACATCGGGGGCTTCATCACGGTGTCCGTGATCCTGGGCGTGGCGATGGTCGCTGAAACGCTCCTGTTCTTGAGGATCGGCTGGTCGTATTTCGGTTTGGCGACCAACAACGATGCCCTCTACACGTTCAGCTTTTTGATGCTGCTCTACTTTGCCGTGTTCTCCGTGGCATCCGCGCGCGAGCGCCGCGCGTTCTGGTCAACGATGCCCAGCAAGCCCCTCCTGGCCGCCCTCCTGGCGGATGTACTCACCGGCACCATCCTGACGCGCGTGGGTCTTCCAGGGCTCATGCCCTTGCCTTGGTCGCAGACGCTCGCGATTTTCGTGTATGCCATGGTCTCGTGCCTGGGTGTGAACGACGCCTTGAAGGTCGTGATGATCAGGTGGCGCGTGCCCACGGCTGTCGCGTAACACAATCGAATTTAAATATATTAAATCAATGCGTGATTGATCCTCCACCCGCTCCCCTGGACTTTTATTGCGTGTGTACTTTCCGCGGCGACCGTCCTATCCGACTTCGACTTCGGCGAAGTGCTCGCGGCGGTCATCCGCAAGTCGGATGGTTCTGTCAACTTGCTCGACGCCGTCCAGGATCACGCGTGTCACGGTGCCGCCTGCTGTGGCTTGCCTGACCGTAATGTGGTGGACGGTTTCCCGATAGCGATAGTGGATCTTGTAGGACGACCAGTCGGCCGGAAGGCAGGGCGCGAAGCGCAGCTTGTCGACGTCGAGCCGCACACCCAGGAGCGACTCGACGATGAGACGGTACATCCAGCCGGCCGAACCCGTGTACCAGGTCCAGCCGCCCCGTCCAGTATGTGGCGGCACGGCGTAGACGTCGGCGGCGACGACGTACGGTTCGACCCGGTAGGTCGCGATTCCTTCCGGGGTCGCGCCGTGACGGGTCGGGTTGATGAGCGCGAACAGGTCCCAGGCACGGCGGTGGTCGCCGAGCGTGGCAAAGGCCATGGTCGCCCAGACCGCCGCATGGGTGTACTGTCCGCCGTTCTCGCGCACGCCCGGGACGTATCCTTTGATGTAACCTGGGTTCATGGAGGATTTGTCGAACGGCGGGTCGAAGAGCTGGATCAGGCCGTCGCTCCTGCGGACGAGGCGACGGTCGACCGCGTCCATCGCCTTGCGCGAGCGTTGCGGATCGCCCGCACCTGAGAGGACGGACCAGCTTTGCGGGATCGAATCGATCTGGCATTCGGGGTTGGTCGCCGACCCGAGCGGCTCGCCGTCGTCGAAGTAGGCACGGCGATACCATTCGCCGTCCCACGCGTTCGCCTCGATCCTCAGCCGCAGTCGGTCGGCCTCGCCGACGCACTGCTCCTCGAAGGCCGTGTCGCCACGTCCCCGGGCGACATCGGCGAATTGCGTGAGCACGTCGAAGAGGAAAAACGCTAGCCAGACGCTCTCGCCCCGGCCGTGCTGGCCCACCAGGTTCATGCCGTCGTTCCAGTCACCGCAGCCCATGAGCGGCAGGCCGTGCTGGCCGAACTTCAGTCCGTTTGAGATCGAGCGCACGCAGTGATCGTATAACGTGGCGGTCTCGTCGGACCGGGTGGGAAGGTCGTAATAGGCCTCCTCGTCGGGCTTCAACAGGCGCCCTTCGAGGAAAGGGATGCGCTCGTCGAGCACCCCCGTGTCGCCGGTTCCCTTGACATAGCGGGCGGTCGCCAGGGGGAGCCACAAATAGTCGTCGGAGAAGTGGGTACGCACGCCACGGCCGGTGGGCGGGTGCCACCAGTGCTGGACGTCACCCTCGCGGAACTGATGGGACGCGCAGCGGAGGAGATGCTCGCGGAGCAGGCGTGGCTCGGCGTGGAGCAGCGCCATTGCGTCCTGAAGCTGGTCGCGGTAGCCGAAGGCCCCGCCCGACTGAGAATACCCACTACGGGCCCAGAAGCGGCATGCCAGTGTCTGGTACAGAAGCCAGCCGTTCGCCAGGAAGTTGATGGAGGGATCGGGCGTGTCAACGTTGATCGCGCCCAGGGTGTGGTTCCAGTAATCCCATACCGACTCCAACGCGCGCCGCGCCGCGCTTGATCCCCGAAAGCGCTGGATCAGATTGCGAGCGTCGTCGGCATCGCGCCCGAGCCCGAGGATGAAGCAAACCTCGCGTTCCTGTCCCGCGGCGAGATCGAACGGGACCTGCAGCGCAGCGCACGGGTCCAGGGCGGCGCCGACCCGGCCGGAGAGGCGAACTCGCGTCAATGCGGCGGGGCTCTGGGGCGTGCCGTTTCGGCCGAGGAACTCGGCCCGGTCGCCGGTGACGCTCCGCGCGGCATCGTTCGCGTCGAGGAAGGCGACGCGGCCAGCGAACTCCGCGCCGTTGGGGTTGCGCGCAAAGACGGCGCCCGTCTTGGGGTCGACCTCCGTCGTGACGTACATCAACGATCGGGAGCGGAGGTCACCCAGCACCCACTCGCAGTAAGCCGTCGCGGAGAGGCGTCGCGGGCGTGCCGACTCGTTGCGGACCTTGAGCACCGCAAATTTCACCGGCGCATCCGTGGCCACGTAAACCCACAACTCCGACGCGATGCCGTCCTCGGCGTGCTCGAAGACGCTGTACCCGAACCCGTGCCGGCTCACGTACGGAGTGGCCCCGCGCGCGGGAAGCGGTGTCGGCGACCAGAACCGGCCGGACTCTTCGTCGCGGAGGTACAGGGCCTCGCCGCTGGCGTCGCTCACGGGGTCGTTGTACCAGGGCGTGAGCCGCAACTCGTGGGCGTTCTCGCACCAGGTGTACGCACTTCCGCTCTCAGAGACGACTGTACCGAAGAAGGGATTCGCCAGCACATTGACCCAGGGCGCCGGCGTCACTCGCCCCCGGCCGGTCGTGATGACATACTCGTGGCCGTCGCGCGTGAATCCGCCCAACCCGTTGAAGTGGGACAACTCGCGCCCGGGCGGTTCAACGGCGCGGTCAATCTCGACGCGGCCACCCTGGATCGGCTGGATTCGGGGGACACTCGGGTCGACACGCCCACGGCGCTCGAGCTGGTCCGCCAGCGTGCCTCCGGTGTCGTCAAGGATGACACGGGCGACGGTTTGGAGCAGGGTGCGATCCTCGTCCGACATCTGGTCCGGGCGCCGGACGAAGATGCCACCCGGCCGGTCTACGACCTGGGCCTCGGCGCTGGCGGCAATCAAGGCCATAATCTGGTCCTGGAGGGTCTGGCGATAGCCCGACAGATCTTCGTTCCAGATCACCAGGTCGACCGCCAGCCCCTTGATCCGCCAGTACGCATGTGCCTGAACGAGCTGTCGGACCAGTTCGATCTTCTCTTGATCGGCGATCCGCAGGAGGACGATCGGCAAGTCACCAGAGATTCCATGGCCCCAGAGGCCGGACTGCCCCCGGCGGTTCTTCATCAAGAGGCTCGGGACGGCTCGTTGCGCGGGGTTCGCGTAGAGGATGGAGCTCTCGAGTCGTCCGTAGAGCTGAGCATCGGCCTCGTTGAGGTTGAGCTGGCGCAGGATGACCTGGCCGTGCGACCACGCAAGGTCGAAGACACGGTCGGCCAGGCTCTTATCGCGATACTTTTCGATCAGTCCGAGCACATCGTCCCGAGTCGCGCCCACGCCTGTAACGAGATCAATGCGCGCGGACTCTTCGGCGTCGATGACGACCCATTGTCGGATCGCAACGATCGGGTCGAGGACGGAGCCCGCGCTGTTGGAGAAGGCAGGCGATCGCGCCAGTGACTCGGGATCGGCGACGGAACGGCCGCGCCCGAGGAATTTGAGCCGATCGGTTTCGTAGGACATCTCGCCGACCGTCGTCCCGTGGACCGCCATGAGGTGGAACATCAGTGGCGTCTGGTCCTGGTCAGACCGGGGCCGGCGTGTGCAAATGATCGCCTGGCGGCTGCGCAGGATTTCCGTGTGCACGAACAGGTTGCTGAACGCGGGATGTGCCGCGTCCGACGCGGCAGTGGCGAGGACGACTTCCGCGTAACTCGCGACGTCGATGGTCCGACGCTCACGCGACCGATTGGTGATGGTGATACGCCGAAGCTCGATATCGTCTTCGGGCGAGACGGCGATTTCCAGGTGGGTATCGATGTCGCCGTCACGGCGGCGGATCTCCGCGCGGGATTGGGAGAAGACCGCCTCGTAATCCTTCGCGCGCTGGAGCGTGGGTTGGTGGCCGGCCGACCAACCATCACCGGTCGTCAGATCGCGAAGGTAGCAGAACGAGCCGGTGTTGTCGCGGGTCGTATCCTCACACCAGCGCGTGATCGCGAGGTCTTTCCAACGGCTGTAGCCGCCCCCGGCGTTGGTGACCATCACCCTGTACCGGCCGTTGGAGAGGAGCTGCACTTCCGGGGTCCGCGTGTTCGAAGTCTTGTAGACCCGCAAGAGTGCCTTGTCCCCTCCTCCAACCTGGTGCGACACCGACTGTTCAACGGCGTGCGGATAGAATGGGTTGGCGACCGGGATGCGTTCTTGAAGGAGGAGTTCCGTCGCCTGGAATAAGGGCTCCGATTCGAACCGACGCTGCATTGGTCGGTCCAGCAAATAATACGCGAGCGACAGAAAACTCATCCCCTGGTGGTGCGCCATGAAGGAGCGAATGACCGCGCACGACTGGCCCCGCCCCAGCCGAGAGGCGGTGTAGTCGATGGCCTCGTAGAACCCGTACCGCCCCTGGAACCCCTCTCCGGCCATTCGCCGCAAGTTGGCGTATGCCGCCCCTGGCGCCACCATCAGCGCCAATACCGTAGCGTACGGCGCGATGACCAGGTCCTCGGCCAGGCCGCGCTTCAATCCGAGCCCTGGAACACCGAATGCGCGATACTGGTAGTTCAGGTGAACGTCGGTCGTATTGAACCCTGACTCGGATACTCCCCAGGGCACTCCGCGCTGGGCGCCGTATTCGGCCTGACGTGCGACGGCCGCGCGGCACGTCTGATCGAGCAGAGTTCCCTCGTACGTCGGCATGACCAGCAGCGGCATCAGGTACTCGAACATCGAGCCGCTCCACGAGATCAGCACCGGCCCGCTCCGGGTGGCCGTGAGCAGCCGTCCCAAGGCGAACCAGTGCTCCTGGGGCAGGCGTCCCTGTGCGACCCCGACGAAACTGACCAGGCGGGCTTCCGACGCGAGCAGGTCGTAAAAGCTCGCGTCGGTCCGCCGGTCGTCGACGTTGTACCCAATCGCCAGCAAGTGGCGTGACCGATCGTAGAGGAACTCGTAATCCAGATCCGCGAACTCAACGCACCGGAGCGAGAGTTTCTCGATGGTCGAGATCCTCTCGACGGCGCGCGCGCTTGCCGCGGCTATGGTCAGACGCACTGCCACGAGCCTTTCGTCTTCTCCCCGCTCTTCATTGGCTGCCGGCAACGCCACGCCGAGCCGTGCCACCTCGCGCAGCGTCGGGATCTCGCCTGGCCGAAGCCGCTCCTCAACCCACTCGAGGCGCGGGACCTCATCCGGAGAGAGAAGCAGCCACGGGGCCAGCAGGTTGAGCGTCGTGAGATGATCGCGGCATTGCCGATCGAAGGCTTGGGTCCACCACGCCACGTCTGCATCGGGCTTGGCACCTAGACCCTCGACCAGTTCCATCGCCAACGCCGCCAGCGCCGGCAGCCGGTGCAGTGAGTGCCCATTGGAGAGCGATTCGAGCTGGCTCCGCAGCCGGCTGATCCGCGAACCGATTTCGTCCCACCCACGATCGCCGGGGCGCCGGCCTCCGTCCCTTCCAACCAGGTTGGTCAACGCCTGCAAGGTTGTCGTGAGACCCTCGAGGGCTCGGGACGGGAGGATCGGGCGGTCGGGAAGGTCATCCAGCCCCACCTTCAAGCAGAGGAGGTGGCCCGCGAGATTCCCGCTGTCAACCGTCGAGACGTACCGCGGTGGCAGCGGCCTCAGCGTCAGGGTGTCGTACCAGTTGAAGAAGTGACCCCGAAATCGCTCCAGACCCTCCATCGTGTCGAGTGTCCGGGACGTGCGGTCGATGAGTCCGTCCGACGAGATATAGCCGAAGTCGTATGCCGCCAGGTTCGCCAGCAGTGCGAGCCCCATGTTCGTTGGCGATGTGCGGTGCGCGACCACGGCGACCGGGTGCTCTTGAAAATTGTCCGGTGGCAGCCAGTGATCTTCCGGCCCGACGAACGTCTCGAAGAACCGCCAAGTCTTGCGCGCCAGATCATTCAGGAATGCCAACTGATCACCCGTCATCCGCTCTTCGCGGCGTGGTGCGGATCGGCTGATCCACCATGCGATCAACGGTGATGTGCACCACATTCCAAGCCATGGCCACGCAGAGGCCAGCACCTCCCGTCGCCATAATCCGAGTCCGAGCGCAAGTGCTACTGTGAGCGTGGGGGCAATCGCCATCGCCCGGACGACGTCGACGAGCTTGTCCGCTCGCGAGGTCCGCCCCGCCTCACTCGACGTCGTCCATTCCAGCAGGTGGACGTGCGTCAGATGCATCCGCTCGTTCGTGCGCACGATGGCATCAAGGTTCGAGTAGGCCTCGTAGGGCAGGAAGACCAGCATCAACCCGGCCTGGGCCAGGTCCCGTGCGATCGCGCGGAACGCGGCGCGGAGGTGTAAGCCTATCGTAAGGTCTCGCGGCCTGCGCCAGAGCCCCGCGACGGACCGCAGCAATGTCGGGAACAAGCCGATCCCGGCCACGATGAGGGTCCAAAACCACGCCGGACTCAGCACGAACCACCCCATGGCCAACACCAGCACCAGCGCCGGGGCCACGAGGCTGCGCCTCAGGTTATCGCAGATCTTCCAGCGTGAGAGAGCCGAGATCGGATTTTCCAGTCGCGCCCCGCTCGGGCCAGGGACATGCCGCAGCAACCAGGGCGAGATCTGCCAATCACCACGGACCCAGCGATGTCTCCGCGCCACGTCCGTAAGGTAGCGCGGTGGGGAACTCTCGTAGATCTGTACATCGCTGACCAGTGCCGTCCTCGCATAGCATCCTTCGAGCAGATCGTGGCTGAGGATCAGGTTCTCCGGAAGTTGATCTCCCAGGACGCGAATGAACGCATCGACGTCGTAAATGCCCTTGCCGATGAACGACCCTTCGTCGAACGCGTCTTGGTACACGTCCGAGACGGTGCGCGTGTAAGGGTCCACGCCCGACTCGCCCCCGAAGAGGCGCAGAAACCAGGACCGGCCTCCGAGTGTCATGCTCTCCGCCACACGCGGCTGGAGAATCCCGTACCCTTCGCAAACGCGCCGCGCCCCCTCGCTGAACCGCGGACGGTTCAGCGGGTGCGCGATCGCTCCGACCAGCTCGTGCGCCACGTCGCGCGGGAGTTGGGTGTCTGTGTCGAGGGTGATCACGTACCGCACGCTCGGCAAAACGGATGTTTCGCCCACGACCAGGGAGAAGAGATCTCCCGCCCTGCCGCGTAAGAGCGCATTGAGCGCGGCGAGCTTGCCTCGCTTGCGCTCGTAGCCCATCCAGACCCGCTCTCGCGCATCCCAACGCCGGGGGCGATGAAAGAGGAAGAATCGATCGCCTCGATCACCTTTGTATCTGCGATTCAGGGACTCAATTCCCTCCTTAGCCCGCTGCAAGAGCGTCTCATCTCCAGTCATCGTTTCCTGGGGGGCGTCCTGGAAATCCGTCAGCAGCGCGTAGTGCAGGTGGTCATCCTGGTTGGCCAGGTAGCGGACCTCCAATGTCTCGATCAGGTTTTCGACGTTCGGCTCGTTGACGAGCATCGTCGGCACAACGACCAGGGTGCGCGTCTCGGGCGGGAGCCCCCGGGAGAAATCCAGTTTCGGAAGCGGTTTCGGCGCGATCAGCATCGTGACCAGCCAGTTCACTAGCGCGATGGCCAACTGGCTGACGCCCAAGAGGAGCGGAACGGCAACCACCGCCTCGGCCCATCGAGCTGACCCGTAGGCCTGCCCCTGCGCGAGGATGCCTGTCGTGAGCGCGGCCGTAAGAGCAAGGATCGTGCCCAGGTAAAACCTGAGCGGGAACCGGCGGCCGATCTCCCTCACCCTCACGCTCACCGAACGCTTGTATTGTGCTGCGCGTTCGAGTTGAGGCCTGCCCTTGCCGATCAGGTAGAACCCCACATGCATCGCAAGGTCGTCACCGTCCGCGGTGGCGACCGTATCGCGAGCGAGCGCGACCGCTTGGCGGGCGACGTCGAGCTGGGTGAGCGGACTGCGCCTGGCGAGCTCTTCGATGACGTGGCGATACTGGTCGCGCGTGGCGAAATCCATGGCGCCGAAGACGCCGGCTGGATCTTGATGGAGCTCCTGATGGACGAGGCTCATCGCCTCGACGAACTCGCGCCAGTCCGTCGCCCCCAGGAGGCGGAGACTCCCGATGCTGTTGCCGATGGAGACCTGGTCGGCGGCCTGTCGCTGGCCTTCCGATTGGACGAGCCGCTCGATGGTCTGACCTTCCTCGGCGAGGTGTTGCTCGGCCCAGGTGAGGGGGAAGGCCAGGGCTGGGCCTTGACCCTGCAAGCGTCGCGCAAGCTCCGCGATGAATGCACTGGTCATGGGCGGGTGCGATATCGCCATTTCTGCGAGCACGAGGATCAGGTTCCTCGGATCCTCTTCCGCAACCTCCATTAAACGGTCTGCCCAGTGATTCGCGTTGTTGCGGTCGCGCTTGTCGGCGGCGATCCGTACGGCGATGCGCCGCAAGTTCTCGATCAGCGCCAGGCGCAGCATGATCGGGATTGCCCACAACTCGCCCAGTGTGAGCGGCGCGACGGTCTGGTAGGCCTGCACGAAGCCGCGGATACCTTCCGCTTCAACCCGGCCGTCGGTGTGCGCGATCAGCTCGAGTGCGATATCGTACACGCGCGGGTACTCCGCCGATGGCCCGTTCCGCAGCCGAGGCAGTTCCCGACTGTAACCTCTCGGCAGATGCCTCCGGGCAATCCGGATCTGCTCTTCGATCAGATAGAAATTGTCGAGGAGCCATTCGCTCGCCGGCGCGATCCGTCGTTTGGCAACGATCGCCGCCGTCACCAACTCGTATGTCCGCACCAGGACGGTTTCATTCTCTTCGAGCCGCGAGAGAAGTAGGTCCGGCCCCCGCGTCGTATGAAGCCGATGCCACCCCGCGAGGGCCTTCGCGTGCAACTCCAGTTGATCGACGCTGAAGAGCTCCGATCGGAGCGGCTGCTCGTCACTCGGCGCCCGTGTCATGACGACGCCGCGCGCCCGTGCTCTGGGTAGGAATAGTTTCGCGCGCTGGATGATTCTGTACAGAGCCACTGAGATTCCTCGGGGTTCAGGAACCGGAAGCACCACGCGGACCCATCCGGCTCGAACGTCCCTCTCGAAATCCCACGGATGCCGCGCCGGACGCGAGGCGAACACCGAGAGGAGCCACGTCAGCAGCATCGACTGCCTTCGATCTTACTACAACCGAAGAGCGAGTGTGATAAAAACAGCGTCGTCCCAGCAAATCACCGCAGTCGGACGTTTGGAGAACAGTCGAGACCGGAGGGTGCCCACGTTCGCCAAACAGCAGCGCGTGTGCGCGAAGCCGCCGTCTTCGGTGGTCCCGGATCGTGAATCCCACGTGGTGACGTTCGCCAGGCGCCAGAGTTTGCTCCCTTACTGAGGTGGAAGCGTGAACGAACCGACCCTCGAGTCGCTTGTCGGGAGGGCCACCACGGTCGTGGATCTCTCCCGCTATTCAAAGGTGGAGCGACCGGCGGCCGAAGCCCAGTGCCCTTCGCAGCCAGCCCTCCTTCCGGACCGGAGCGGCGGACGGGTCAACTTTTCGGGGATCGGGCGTTGCCCGGTGCCCCGTGACCCGGTCGAGGCAGACTCGGTAGTACACAGGAGAGAACGGCTCCGGCGGGTCGCGGTGGGCGCGGGCGGCATGGGCGGTGCAGGCCAGTTCCCACCACATGGCTTGGGACTGGAGAATCCGGTGGGCCAGAATCCGCTGGTCTTCGCGCCCTGGGGCGTCAGGCCCCTCGTAGCGGCCGAACAGGAAGACCTGATGCGCGAGGAGCCGCTGGCCGTGGTTTTCCGGGGTATCGGGCAATTCCTCGTAGCGGCCGAAGGCGATGACGCTCACCCACTGATCATCAGCCGTGACTTCGTCCACCTCGATACAGACGAGCGGATTGGTCCGCATCCACTGGATCTTTTGCCCAGGAGTCGTGAAGCCATAGAGGCACGGCTTACCGCCAGGCTGCACATCGTACGCGAGATAGACCGGGACGACATACGGCTGGTCATCGTGCACACACGCCAGCCTGGCAAGCCGGGCTCCGGCCAGCACCCGGAGGCAGTCCTCTCGACTCATCTCGTGGATCACCATTGTCCTCCTCCTCCGTCACACACCGCCTCACGCATCCTCTTCGTGATCGCACTCCCGTGTCAATGGATTGGCCAGCCCACATTATTAATTTAAATATATAAAATGAATATCATAATATTTAAATTATATTAAATTAATAGAGAATCCGTGTAATCACTGAAAATGCCAGAGCTCTCAATGCGTTCCTCAGTCAGCGAGAGGATCCGTCGGCCCCAGTTGTGAGAACCGTGCCTGCCCTATCGGCCACCACGACATTCCGCTCCTCTCTGCGGTAGAAGACAGATTTCGCCGCTTCCGCGGTGACGACAAAGAGCAGGACGATCGGACCCAGCGACACGAGAAAAACGAAAGGCAACGGCACAAAGCCGAGGAGCGCGGCCAGCGGCGAGAAGGGGAGCAGGAGCGTGAGCCCAACCACCACGAGAGTGGCGATGAGCAATGCTCGGCCGGGCCGGCTCCGGTGAAATGGCCTCCGAGTCCGCACCACGAGCACGATCAGTGCGGACGAGACCACCGACTCCACGAACCAACCGGTACGGAGTTCCGCCTCCTTCGCATGCAGGACCAAGAGGAGCACTCCGAAGGTCAGGAAATCGAACACCGAACTGATCACGCCGAAGACGATCATGAACCGGCGGATGAAGCCGATCTCCCAGCGCCGGGGCCGCTCGACCATCTCGGGGTCGACCAAGTCGGTGGCGATCGTCATCTCCGGTAGGTCCGTCAGCAGGTTCATCAGGAGAACCTGCTTGGGCAGCAGGGGCAGAAACGTCAGGAACAGCGAGGCCCCCGCCATGCTGAACATGTTGCCGAAGTTGGCGCTGGTTGCCATGAAAACATATTTCATTGTATTGGCGAAGGTAGCCCGTCCCTCCCGCACGCCGCGCTCGAGGACCCCCAGATCCTTCTCCAGCAGGACGAAATCGGCCGCCTCCTTGGCTACGTCCACCGCGTTGGCCACCGAGATACCGACGTCGGCGGCGTGCAGGGCCGAGGCGTCGTTGATCCCGTCCCCGATGTAGCCGACGACGCGGCCGGCCTTCTTCAAGGCCAGGATGATCCGCTCCTTCTGGTTCGGCTCGACCTCGGCGAACACGGCGACTTCGTTGGCACGCCGGAGCAATGCTTCGTCGCTCATCTGTCGCAGATCCTCCCCGGTGAGGACCTGCGCCAACGGCAACCCGGCCTGGCTCGCGATGTGAGCGGCGACCAGTCGGTTGTCGCCAGTGATGAGCTTCGTGGCGATACCGAGACCGAGGAGGCTCTGGAGCGTCCCGGCGATCCCGGCTCGGAGTGGGTCGTCGAGGACCAGTAGACCCAGAAAGGTAATCTCCGACTCGTGACCCTTGTGAATGGCGGTCTCAGAGCCCATGTCCCGATAGGCAACCCCCTGGGACCGATCGTGAAATCGGAGCCATTTACGATCGTTTCGTGGGAGCCACTGTGCCCTCCATTCATACGGTGGTCTTTGTTCACCACGTGCTTTAACTTTGTCTTGTTCTCTGTCCTCCTTCCCCGGGCTGCCTTAGAC
>DAIDJG010000026.1 GCA_027451445.1 Singulisphaera sp. | reverse complement strand
GGTTATTACGCAGCGTCACCCGGGGGCGAGCGGTTGATGGGCTGGCAGGTCAATAACGGCCTGGAGGCGTTTGGTTCGTTCTACCCCGCAGCGCAGTTCCGCAAGACCCTTTACCGCCCCGATGTGATCAAGCGACTGCTGAGCTCCGGTAGCCTGGACCGGGCACTCGCCGAAGCGGATCGCGCGACCGGCAAGCAGAGCCGCCGCATGGAGGTCGCCCAGGTCCTCCCGCCCAAAGTCAGAATCACGTCGCCGGGCCGGGCAAGCGTGCAGTTGAGCGGCAAGACGCTGGACGTCTCGGCGGTCGCGCAGAGCGTCGGCTCCAATCGGATCACCCGCCTGCGCGTCTTTCTCGACGGCCGCCCCGCCCCGGACGGACTCAAGGAACTCTCCCCGCCCGCGACCGGCGCCGTCTCTGCGCGCTGGAATATCGAGGTCCCCCACGGCACCCACCGAATCGTCGTCGAGGCCGACAGTGCGTCGAGCAAGGGGTTGTCCGACCCTGTGGAAGTGGTCGTCAACGCGACCGAAAGCAACTCCGCCAGGGCGTCCGGACGGCTCTTCCTGCTGGCGGTTGGAATCAACGACTACCTCTACCTCGGGAACCGCTACAAGCTCGACAGCGCCGCGCCGGACGCGCGCTCGATTCACCAGACGCTCCTGACGCACAGTCGCCCGCTCTTCCGCTCCATCGAGTCGCGACTGCTCCTGGATCACCAGGCCACGCGGACCAACATGCTGGACGCCCTGCGCTGGCTCAAGAAAGAGACCCGGCCGGGCGACAAGGCCATCGTGTTCTACGCCGGTCACGGCGACAACCAGATCGCCGGCCAGTTCTATCTGCTCCCCGTCGATTCCAAACGTGACAACCTCCGCGGCACAGGGATCTCCGACGACGACCTCAAGCAGTCGATCGGCGACCTTCCCTGTTCCACCTTGCTGATGCTGGACGCCTGCTATTCCGGCAGCTTCGGCGAGAAGACGCGCAAGACTCGCAGCCTGGCCAAGCCGACCGACGCACTGGCTGGCTCGATGATCCACGATTACGGCCTGGCCACGCTCTGCGGCGCCCGCGACAACCAGTCGGCCATCGAGGAGGACGGGCATGGGTTCTTCACTCGCGCGTTGACGGAAGGGCTCGCGGGCGCGGCCGACAACGACAAGGACGGGCTTGTCGAGCTTTACGAACTTTTGCCCTACGTGTGCTCGCAGGTCAGAAAGCGGTCGGACGGCGATCAGGTGCCGACGTTCGGGCTTCCTCAGTCCATCGAGTCGTTCGCCCTGGCGCGCGTGAGGCCGTAGGGCCCCTGAGTGGACCTGGGGCGGTGTCCTGTGCCGGTCCCCGGTCCCTGTTTCGGCAAGCCGGTTTCATGCCCGGCCGGAATCCAGATCCTGGCCGCTCGACGTATCCTTTGCCGCCGGTCGCGTCCGCTCCGGGATCCCTGAAGTTGGAGAGAACGTTGATGCGTGGTCGAATCGAAGCCGTCGTGATTGTTATGCTGTTGCTCGTCCTGTGCGGCCCGGGTCGACCCAGGGCCGCGTACGGGCAGGCGCCGGCCGGCTTCCAACCGCTGTTCAACGGCCGCGATCTCTCAGGCTGGTGGGTCGATGGCGGCGACGCATCTGCCTGGTCCGTGGAGGACGGAGCGATCGTGGCCCGTGGCCGCGACTACCGCACGCGCAACTACCTGTTGACCGCCCGCGAGTATGCCGACTTCGCCCTTCGGCTCGAATACCAGCTCGATAAGGGCGCCGGCGCAGGCATCGGACTCCGCGCTGCTGCCGGTGAGCGCGTGCCGATGGCCAA
>DAIDJG010000025.1 GCA_027451445.1 Singulisphaera sp. | reverse complement strand
CGGGCGTTCGCGTGGCTGGGGCAGCAGTTGCGGTGAGTTCGCGTTGACGCAGAAGCCAACGTTGATTCAAGTTTGAACCGGGGCGCTGAAGACCGGGATGTGGTCGCTACGAAAACCTTCGCCCGATGTACTGCACGCGTTCCTCACGGAACAGGCACGATTACCCTTAACCTACAAATCCGTGGGTGCGTCCGCCGCGACGCCACCTGTAGGTTACGTGGTCGATCATACGCGCGTCAGGCTCGGCGATGGCGAGCCCGTGTTCCGGTCGGCGGTGGCCGCGTTGCGACGGTGGGAGCACTTCCGACTCGGTTGGGTGGAAGCCTGGCCGACAGACACGCCGATCCAGCCCGGCTCGGTGGTGGCGGTGCTGGGTCGGGTCTGTGGCCAGTGGTGGATCAACGCGTGCCGGATTGTGTACGCCGTGGAAGAGACAGGGCCGGTCGTGAAGTTCGGCTTCGCCTACGGAACCTTGCCCGGCCACGTCGAGAGCGGCGAGGAACGCTTCGTGGTCGAGTGGAACCCGGGTGACAACAGCGTGTGGTACGACATCGTCGCGTTCTCCCGGCCCCATCACCCCGTGATCCGACTCGCGTACCCCTGGCTTCGCCGTGTCCAGAAGCGGTTCGGGCGCGACTCGGCGGCGTCCATGATACGGCTGGTCGGCTCGGCGCAGGATGCGAACGCCGACGGCGTTTGACCTACCTGCCGGTAATCGTCGTGATTGACCCACTTCCGCGCGGCCGATACATTTTTCTGTTGGGGACCACGTTTTTGGTAGCGTAGCGTAAGTCGCCTCTCACGGCGCGCGACTCAGAAGAGGGGAGGGAATGACCATGTCGACTGGTATTACCACGGCTGACCCGCACGTCCCGCCCCCAACTGCCGATATGCCGTACGACCTCACCATCGAGTTGGTCTCGCACATGGTGGAAGCCGGCCTCATTCCACGAGATCGACGGGTTTATCTCAAAGACGGAAGGCTCTTCGAGCAGATGGCCAAAACCAAGGCACACGGGTACGTCGGCGCTGCCATTACCATGGCCCTCGCGCTCCGGCTGCCCGCGGGCTGGGGCCTGTGGCCGGAGAGTACGATCGTCCTCGACCCGTCCAATGCTCCGTTGCCTGACTTCGCAGTGATCCGCGGCGAGACACCCTTGGAATTCGCCGGAGCCGACCGCTTTCCGGGCCCGGCCGACATCGGTCTTCTGATCGAGGTCGCTGTGACGAGCCTCCGCGAGGACTTGACGTCCATACTGGAGAAGTACGCACGGGCCGCGATTCCAGCCTACTGGGTCGTCGATGTCCCCGGCTGTCGCATCCTGGTGCGCAACGAGCCACGCGTGGTCGATGGCAAGAGTGAATACGCCCGCGTCGAGACCTACCGCCCCGGTCAATCCCTCCCCCTGGTACTCGACGGCCAAGAAGTGGCTCGCATCCCGTTTAACGAGCTGCTCCGCTGAGGGCATTTACGCCGATACCGTCCAATGACGCGCTAACGCATTACCTCTTCATACGGGATCGGTTCCAGGTCCACGTTATCAAGTCGGAGTGGGAGCATCTCTCCCGGGTTTATCACGGAACGGTGTTCATAAGCTCCGCCTGTGCCGTTGACGACGCGCGGGGTCGTGTGCAACAGGATTTGGCGGTGCGCGATATCCGCGACGATGTAAGCGGCCTGCGGCAGAGTGCTCGCATATCGTCGCAGCCGCGCTCCCAGATCCGCGATCCGGCTCGAGACGGCAACCTCAACGACCAGGACGACATCTTCGCCTTCAGGATAGCGTGTGTCGAAAAAGTCGAGCGGGTTACCTCGTACGACCACGAGGTCGGGCAAGGGAACGTGAGTCTCGTCCAGACGAAGCGGGTTCTCATTGCCGACGAACAGTCCCGAAGGCAGGCGCCGGGTGAGGGCCTGGTTGAAGGCGTTCTGGACGGCGGAGTGGGCCTTCGACTTGGCCATTTTCTCGTAGAGCCTCCCACTCCAGAGGAACACGCGCCGATCCTCCGGGATCAAACCCTCCCCGACCATTCGGAAGAAGATATCGCTAGTGATGGCATACGGCATCTCTTCGTATCCGCCGGTAATCGGAGCTTCGCTAACGGTGGCCATACATCCTCCCTCCAGCGCGTCGCGGATTCTGCGGTGGCGGTGCCGCGCCGGTTCCGAGAGCCGATCCGTATCATTGCTGATTTAACACGCGTGCGATCGGACTCGATAAGCCGGAGACTCGCGGGTTCGGCGCGATTGTATACGGAGCGCTGAAAGAGCGGCCACGAAGTCTTGTAGGTTATCGCAAGCCGACGCGTTCCGATCTCGAACGGCGTACCATTTGGTTCCTCATTGGCCCAACACGCTGGTGTCGATGAGCACAGCCATCAATCATAGAGCCCCTCGCGGCTGAGCGCTGAATTGGTGACGGAAACGCCGCAATCAATAGCCGCATCAAAGAGTTGCCGTTCCCATTCGTCTTGCGGCTCGACACTTGGTGTTTCCACAAGGAACCTGTCGTTTAGCACGTCCAGCGCCAACTTTTCCGGCGGAATTCCGCGGCTCTGTGCGTCTTTGGTGATCGCGGATTCCAACTGCGGGGTGAGCTTCACGATCATCGCTCGCGCCCTCCGAAGAACGTCGGATCAAGGGATCAAGCCACCCGCCGACCAGAGTATTCTAGCGTATTTGGCCCGTTCGAAGCGAGAATACGGTCCGGGGTTCGGTTTCTCCTGGATGGGGAGGCCTCGAACTATACGAGATCCTCCGCCCAAGCGGGCGAAATGTGTCGCCAGCAAAAAGGCAGCGCATGTCGTGGGGCGTTCCTCATGGGGGCTTTCGCTTTCATCGGCTACTCGCTTACGCTATTCTTTTTTGAAAACGTAATGTAGCCACGCCGCAACAAATTGGGGCTTGCCTAAGAATCAGCACCATTGGCGAATGGTTACAGACTCGGCGTGCAGCGTTTTTCTTGTGTGAGGTGATCGGTGGCGATACGTTACTCATGCCAGTGCGGAAAAGCCTACGAATTGACTGATGCTTACGCGGGGAAACGTGCTCGGTGCAAACTCTGTGGAACGGTTTGCATCATTCCTCCAGCCCCGGGCGGCGCGATGCCAATGCCGCCGTCCGTGGCGTCTCTACCGCCGCCTATCCCGACGCAGCACACATACTCTTGTCCGAGATGTCAGAGCGAGAACTTCCAAAGCTTCCCGATCATCTTTGAGTCGGGAACGTCATCAAGTCATTTCTCGGCAGTTGGGATAGGCGTCGGATCTGGGAACTATCATGATGCAACCATCTATGGCGGCTCAGGTCAAACCCGAAGCGCTCTGGCGAATCGCGTCGCGCCTCCATCTCGCGCGGATTCCACTGGCGCCGTATTGCTTCTCGTGTTCTCTGTCGTGCTGTTTATGATCGTTGCCGTCGGTGGCGTTTTTCTTTACTCGATCTGGAGAGACGCGAAAACTGAACACGCCACCGAAGCCTCACTTCTTTGTGCTGTAATCTTTCTTGCGCCCTGTCTTGTGCTGGGGCTATTCTTTTTCAGCAAATCGCAGAGAGACATCGCGAAAGCCGCACGGTTCAATGAATCGCGATGGCCCAGGTTATACGACGAATGGGAGCGATCGTTTCTTTGTCTCCGATGTGGCTTTGATTGGACGATGTGACGCTAAGCCAATTGCGGCTCCGTGCCGCTATTGCTCTCGTCATCGTCGGCAACAATGCGAATCATGCCCGCGCAGTTTCCGGCCTTGCGACGCTGCCGTTTCTTCGCCGGCGCGCTCACAAGCTTCGCGACCGGCGGCTCGTTGTCGGTGATGACGATCTCCGCACCGGGAGCCAACTGCTCAATCAGGTTTTTCAACGTCGCTTGGGCCTGTTCAATGGTGATCGTCACGGACATGGCGTTTTCCCATTCGTGTGGCGGATTCCAATGCTTTCAAACATGCCGGGTGAAGAACGCGCGAAGCACCTTCGATAAGGACACATTCCGTTCCTTGCGCAGCAATCACCCTCAGTCTCCGGCCCACGACAACGTCAGTTTCAGCTCGCCCGAAGCCACGGGCACCGTCATCGTGTGCTTCGAGGGGTCATCCGCAGCATGACGCGCCGCGAACGCCGGGATCGCCCGCAGGCAGCCTTCCGCCAGCTCGAGCTCCCAGGCCAATGGCGGTCGCATGCTCATACCCCGTTCCTTGCGGTAAATCCAGGGGTACGCGTCCGGTCCCGCGACTTCGAAACCGTGCTCGGCGATGGCGTCGAGGTCGGCAACCGGAAGCTCCATCTCGTTTCCGAACGTCATGGCCAGGGCGACGGTGTCTCGGGCGTTCTCTTCGTCAGACATCGCGTTGGCCCAGAGCTGTTGCAACACCTTCAAGTCATCGTAGAGGGCGATCCCGAACGTCATCCCCGACTGGCCCATGACCACGGCGAACCAGGGGCCGCTCTCGAATTTCTCGCACTCGACGCGGATCGCGGTCTCGTAGCCAAGCTTCCGCCACGGCGCACGGCGATAGAATCCCGCCGCGGCCTGGTAGAATCCGGCGGCTTGCTCGGACGTCACGCCCGGCATGTCCAGAAGGCCGGGCGGGGCGTCACCGGTGAGGTGCTTGGACAGGTCGTCGAACACGAAGTCCCACTGGTCCAGGACGTCGGTCGGCTCAATGGTGATATCGAGCGCGTCGAGGTGCGGTCTCAGCTCGTCCCAGAGTGGGCCTGACCGCACTTGCAACTCGGTCGGCCGATGGGGCTCGCCCGCCGCTGGATGCTGCATGGCCCTGGCCAGCTCGTCCCAGAGCTGGTCCGAGGACGGAGGCTCCTCGGTGATCGGGTGCGCGAGGACGAGGTCGTCGCTTCGGCTGGTGACCAACGTGACCCACAGACGCTTGTTCTCCCCGCCGACGTTGACCCAGTTGGGCATCATGCGGGAGTCCACCTGCCACACATCGAAGCGCTGCGGGAGGTGGCGCAAGTGATTCTTGATCGAAGGAAGTGGTCCTTGCGCCTTGGGTTCCGGGGTGGGTGGCTTCTTCGACTTTCCTGCGGTCTCGCGCAGCCAGGCGATGGCGCCGGGCGTGGACTTCCAGCCGCTCAGGGCGCCGGCGACGTAGAGGACCGCCTCGTTCTCATCACCGGGGCTGTAGTAGCCGGGCCGATCCAACGGGATCTGCGCCTCGCCCACCAGGTAATCCGGGACGTGGGGGTTGGCCCTCCGGGCCGCCTTGAGCTGGCGACGCGTCTCGGGCGTGTCGCCGTGACCTCGGTAGGCGAGCAGGGCGCTGGTGTAGGCCCAGTTCGCCGACTCCTCGTTGTACGCACCCAGGAGGCGGGTCAGTTCGTCGTTCCGATCCTCGTTGAGCAGCCAACTCGCCAGCGTGTAGCGCAGGCCCTGGTTGTCGTTGGGGTTGAGTCGCAGCATGTCCTGAAGGTGCGCGATCGCCTCGTCGCGCCGGCCCATCATCCAGAGCGTATGGGCCAGACCCTCTCGAGCACGCATGTAGGGGCGGGTTTCCAGCAGAGCCCAGAAGTGGCCGGCCTCGTTCTGGAACATCTCCGGCCCCAGAGCGCGCTCGCCGGCGGCGACGGCCTGCTCGTAGAGTTCGACTGCCGCCTTGTGGCCTGGGGCCTGTTCGGCGAGCAGGACATAGGCGTCGGCACAGTCGGGTGAGACTTCCAGGGCCTTGCGCGCCAGTTCGCTGCGCTTTTGAGGGGACCGCGTCTGGAACGCCTCGTCCAGGATTTCCTGGGCCCGCGACAGCGGCGTATCCTCGCGAGGGCCGGTGACCTCCCCCAGGAGCTGCCGCATGACGCTCTCCATCGCGCGGCGGTCGGGGAGCTCGGGCATGGACTCGGGGTTCGGGCGCTGCGGATGCGGTCGCTTCAGAATTCTCTTGGGCGGATTGCGTTTTTTCTTCGCCATGGTCGGCCTCCTGGATGGTGTGTCCGGTTCCGCAACGCCGCGCCCATGATAACCGGGACAAGCGAGTCGGCGAAGACCCAGGGGCGGCGGCGCTGGAGTCATCGGACGCCGCAGGGAGAGGGTTTGTTGAGCATCGGGACCACGCTCTCGCACGTCCAGGCGCGGCGAGCCTCGTTTGCACGGTACGCGAGAGTCGACGAGGGATCGAAAGGGACCGTTGGGTCCGAGATAAAGACGTTCGTTCGCGGAGCGAACGCCGACTATCGATGCCCGTATCCTGGCGAGCTCCATCGGTCGCAGCCCCCAGAGCGGACGACTGCCGTCACAACGCGATTGCGAACTCGCTGGGATACCAAGAACCGTCGTGGCACGACTGCATCGCCGTGCGCAACGCGGGCGTTGACCGCGTTAGACAGCCGCGCCCGTATAGAGGGGCGTCATGGTTTGGCCCGAGCAGAGCCGTAGCGGCCGGCCGAGACGATCACGCAGCTCGGTGGCGGGGTCGACGCCGAGAGCGTGGTAGATCGTGGCGGCGAGGTCGGGGGGGCCGAAGGTGCGGGTGACGGAATGAGCGCCCAAACGATCGGACTTGCCGATGACCTGGCCACCCACCACGCCCGCACCGGCGAAGACGGCCGGAAACACGGCGGGCCAGTGGTCGCGGCCGGGGACGTCGCCGGGTTTCAGGGGATGGATCCGGGGCGTGCGGCCGAACTCGCCGAGCATCACCACGAGCGTCTCGTCCAGCAGGCCGCGAACCTGGAGGTCGTCCAGCAGCGCCGAGACGGCGCGGTCGAGAGGTGGAAGAAGGTCATCGCGCAGCCTGGGGAAGTTGCCGACGTGGGTGTCCCAGGTCTGGACGATCCCCATCGTCGCCTGCACAATCGGCACGCCTACCTCGATCAACCGACGCGCCATGAGCAGCGACCGGCCGAACAGGTGCCGGCCGTAGCGATCGACGAGGCGGGGGTCCTCCCGATTGAGGTCGAGGGCCTGGCCGACGCGCGCGTTACAGAGCAACGCGAGGGCGGCATCCTGCTGGTCGAGAAACGCGTCGCCAGGGAGCGGCGCGGCCGTCTGGCCCAGCAAATGCCGGCGCCTGTGGAGCCGGGCGGGGTCGAGGCCGTCGGGCAACGCGAGACTCTCGTCGCGGGCATCGGGACGGTTAGGATCCAGGCGGAGCTGCCAGGGGTCGTGGCGAGGGCCAAGGAAGCCGGCGTCCTGGCCGGGCCAGGTGAGTGGTCCCTCGATCAGGCGGAACGGCAGGGCGACTCCGGTCGGTACGCCGTCCCCCCGGCGCCGAACGCGGTCGAGCACGGCGCCGTAACACGGGAAATCGTCGCGCGAGGCCACCCGGTCGAGATCGCTCGCCCCTCGAGGGTTCGACGCCTGCCCGGTCAGCACCCGATGGACCGCGCAGAGGTGGTTCCCCTCGGTGTGCGACATCGAGCGGATGATCGCGAGCTCCCCTGCCCTCTGGGCGAGGCCGGGCAAGTGCTCGCAGAACTGAATGCCGGACACCGCCGTGTCGATCGGCTTGAACTCGCCGCGGATTCCATCGGGGGCGTCGGGCTTCATGTCGAACGAGTCGTGCTGACCCAGTCCGCCGCTCAGCAGGATCACGATCACCGACCGCGCCCGTCCCGTCTTTACGCTCGAGGCTGCCGCACCACGAGCGGCCAGCAGACCCGGCAACCCGAGACCCACCAGTCCCGAATAGCCGACCTGCAAGAATTCGCGACGACGCATCAGGGCACTCCGTACGCCGCTCGATTCGGACTGGCTCATCGCAAGGGCCTCGTGGGGGGATGACCGCTGGTCCGGCGCATTATGTCCACCAGAATACGGCGACCGTACCTAAGTTTAACATTTGCTGACCGAACGTCCAAGGCGATGTGTGGCGGCGGCTGGGACCGGGGAACCATGACCCCCCGATACTTCGTACCGCTTTTCGCGTATCATCGTACTTCAGCCTGAGCGCACCACGCTCCGCCTTGGTCGACCTTCTGCGCGTTTTCGGAGAGTCAGCGATGCCGGATTTCACCTACCGCGAACCATTCCCCACAGGCCCCGACACCACGCGCTATCGGCTACTGACCAGCGACTATGTGTCCGTCGGCTCGTTCGAAGGGCAAGATATCCTCAAGGTCGCCCCGGAGGCACTTACCACGGTGGCGCGCGAGGGATTCCGCGACGTGTCGTTTCTCTATCGTACGGCACACCTCGCGCAGGTCGCGGCGATTCTCGACGATCCGGAAGCCTCGTCGAACGACCGCGTCGTCGCACTCGCATTGCTTCGAAACGCGGCCGTCGCGTCGAGCTTCCGCCTGCCGATGTGCCAGGATACGGGCACGGCCACGGTGGTCGCCAAGAAGGGCCAGCGAGTCTGGACCGGTGCCAGGGACGAGGAATGGCTCTCGCGGGGGATCTTCGAGACGTATCAGAAGGAGAACCTGCGTTACTCCCAGATGATGCCGCTCACCCTCTTCGAGGAGAAAAACTCGGGGACGAACCTACCCGCGCAGATCGACATCTACGCCACTGAGGGTGAGAGTTACCACTTCCTCTTCATCGCCAAGGGGGGCGGGTCGGCCAACAAGTCGATGCTCTTCCAGGAGACCAAGGCGCTGCTGAACCCGAAGAGCCTCACGGCGTTTCTCGACCAGAAGCTGCGTTCGCTCGGCACGGCTGCGTGCCCGCCGTATCACCTGGCGATCGTCATCGGGGGGACGTCCGCCGAAGCGACCCTCAAGACCGTCAAGCTCGCCAGCGCCGGCTATCTGGACCACTTGCCCACCGAGGGCAACCTTTCCGGCCAGGCGTTTCGCGACACGGCGCTCGAGGCGGAGGTCATGGACCTGGCC
This sequence comes from Singulisphaera sp., assembly GCA_027451445.1. Classification (GTDB taxonomy): domain Bacteria; phylum Planctomycetota; class Planctomycetia; order Isosphaerales; family Isosphaeraceae; genus DAIDJG01. The sequence goes on along the minus strand of DAIDJG010000025.1, from coordinate 7,076 downwards.
CGCAAGAGCGGCGTCGGGGCGCAGTTCGGCGGCAAGTACTTTGCGCTCGACGCGCGGGTGATCCGGCTCCCCCGCCATGGCGCATCGTGCCCCGTGGGGATCGGCGTATCGTGCTCGGCGGACCGGAACATCAAGGCTCGCATCGACCGGAACGGGCTCTGGTTGGAGGAACTCGAACGCGATCCCGCTCGCTTCCTCCCCGGCAGTCATCGTGCGGGGCTCGGCACCGAGCATGGCGTCTCGATCGACCTCAACCGTCCGATGCACGACGTATTGGCAGAGCTTACGCGCTACCCCGTGTCGACGCCGCTGCGCCTGAGCGGGACGATCGTGGTCGCGCGCGACATCGCGCACGCCAAGATCAAGGAGCGGCTCGACACCGGGGCGGGGATGCCGCAATATATGAAGGATCATCCAGTCTACTACGCCGGCCCGGCCAAGACGCCCGAAGGCGCACCGTCGGGATCGTTCGGGCCGACAACCGCGGGCCGGATGGACAGCTACGTCGACCTGTTCCAGTCGCACGGCGGGTCGATGATCATGATCGCCAAGGGGAATCGCTCGAAGTCGGTGACCGACGCGTGCAAAGCGCACGGCGGCTTCTATCTTGGCTCGATCGGCGGTCCCGCGGCGCTGCTGGCGCATGAGAACATCAAGAAGGTCGAGCTGCTCGAGTATCCCGAGCTGGGGATGGAGGCCGTCTACAAGATCGACGTGACCGACTTCCCGGCGTTCATCCTCGTGGACGACAAGGGGAACGAGTTCTTTTCGCAGCTCCCGGTCATCGCGTCGTGAGCGGACGGATGCAAACCAAGCATGAGTAACCCGTCACTCTGAAAATCGCGTTAAGCCGGGCCAAGATTTACGGTCTTTAGCTCGAATAACTCGTGGCGGCGGGTTCGGTGCTCGAGGCGGCCGGCGCGGGTTCCGTCGCGGCCGCGAGGGCCTGCACGTTGGGAACGAGCATCAGCGCGATCAGGAAAAGCCAAAAGATCTTCATGTCGAGGCCCTGGCACGCAACGTCACGTCGTGGGTTTGCGGGTCGGAAAGCTGCGCCACGAGTCTCGCTGTCTCGCTTCCCGGTCGACTCCCTTTGAGTCTGAGTTTCGAAACGCATTGAGTCGTGGATTGTCGACAAGGCCGGGACGTTTGTCTTGAGCGCGTAACCTGATAGCATGGGACCGGCGACAACGAAAGATTTCGTCCCGGCGGCGCCGAGGAGGCCGAACCGATGATTCGTGTGCGGGATCTCCGCGTCGACTACGACCAGATTTGTGCCGTGCGCGACCTTTCATTGGACGTCGGCGCGGGTGAGGTTTGCGGCCTGATCGGCCCGAACGGGGCGGGCAAGACGACCACGATGCGGGCGATGCTCGGTCTGATCGAGCCGACGTACGGGACGATCGAGCTGGATGGGGTCGACATGCGGGAACGACCCCGCGACGCCTGCCGCGCGGTGGGGTTCATGCCCGACTTTCCGCCGATGTACGACGACCTGATGTGCTGGGAGTTTCTCGACCTGTTTGCGGCGAGCTACTTCGTTCCTCGGGGCGATCGTCCGGAGGTGATCGCCCGCGCACTCGAGCTTGTCGGGCTAACCGAGAAGCGAAAGGCCATGGTCGCCGAGCTCTCACGCGGCATGCGCCAGCGCTTGATGCTGGCGAAGACGCTGATTCCCGACCCCAAGGTTCTGATGCTCGACGAGCCGGCGAGCGGCCTGGACCCACAAGGGCGGATCGACCTCAAGAACGTGGTCAAACGACTCGCGGCGGTCGGGAAGGCGGTGCTGATTTCCTCGCACATTCTGTCGGAGATGTCGGAGTTCTGTACGTCGGTGGCCATCATGGAGCGGGGCCGGATGGTGATCAGCGGGACGATCGCCGAGATCCATGACAGGGTCATCGGCGGAACGGTCCTTGTGATCGAGGTGCTCGGCGCCACTTCAGAGTTCGAGGCGATCGTTGCGGCCGATGGGCACACGGGTCCGTTCGAGCGTGAAGGGTCCGTCTTCTCGATCCGCTATCGCGGCGAAGCGGAGGAGGCCAGCGAATTGCTCGCGACTCTTGTGCGAAGCGGGGTCAGGGTCGCCTCGTTTGCGAGAAAGCGCGAGGGGCTGGAAGAGCTCTTCCTTAAGGTTGGGGCCCGGGAACTCTCTTAACGAGCGACACACCGATCGAAACCGCGGAGGGCGAACGCGATGGGCGTGGCGGAGCTGATTCTGGACAATCCCATCCTCATCAAGCATATCCGGTCGAGGTTCCGGCCCGGGCACGCGTTGCCCTGGTTTGTAATTGTCTTCGTCCTTTGCGTGTGTACCGCCTGGGCGGGACACGCGTACGATGATCACTACTCGGCGATATTGGTACTTCTCGGCTTACAGGTTCTGGCACTGACGCTCGGGGGCGCCCATCAGATCACGGCCTCGCTGGGCGGGGCGCGCGAGACGGGTCTGCTGGACTTTCACCGAGTTTCGCCACTGCCGCCTGCGGTCGTCGCGCTCGGGTTTTTCCTCGGAGCGCCGATCCGGGAATATGCACTCGCGGCGTTGACGGTCCCCTTTGCGGCGTTCTGCGCATGCTTCGTCGATTTGTTCAGTCTTGAGAAGGGCGTGCTCTGGTACGCCCAGCTCGAGGCGGCCGTTCTCGTAACGACGCTGCTTGTGCACGCGAGCTTCATGCTCGGCTGCCTCACACGCAAGAAGCCGCGAGGTTCGATCCTGGGAACGCTGATCGCCATCGGCGTTTTGCTCTACTTCGGCACGGTGGGCTCGGTCGGCTTTTACTTTGGAGCGCGCTGGCTGTTGGAGAACCCGTTGTCGATGAACCTGTTCGGCGCGATGGTTCCGTGGCTACCGTGGCTAATCCTTTACGAGGCGTGCGCGATCGGGTTTGTGGGCCTGGCTGTGACGCGGAAGATGGGGGCCGAACGAGCGCATGCCTTTACCAAGCCGCAGGCATTGGCGTGCATGGGGACGCTGTCCGTGCTGGCGATCGCGGGATTGTGGAAGATCGGCCGGGTCTTGCCGGTCGTCCCCCCGTACCGGCCGACGATGGTAGATTTCATCATCCTGGCGACGATCTACGGCGTATCGTTCGCCGCGATGATCCTGGCGAAGCTGATCACGCCGGATGTGGGAGAATACATCAAAGGGATGCGACGGGCGACACACGAAGGGCGGCGGAGACCCAGCTCCTGGTCGGATGCGGGGAGCAACCGGCTTGTGTTGTTCCTCCTCTGTGCGCTCGTCCTGATCACCACGACCGCAGTCGTAAGCGTCGCAGGAAAACAGCGCTTCGAGGATCCGGCGCGCCTCGGCAACTGGTGGGCATCTCAGCCCGAAGCGATTGATCTGATGAACCTCAGCGAAGACGCGTGGCGCGCGTCTCGACAGGAAATGTTCTCGCGCCCCATTGCGGCAAGCGTCCTGACGGTGGCGTATTTCGGCCTGGCCTCGCAGTTCTTCATGTTCCGCTCGCGGCGATTTGGCCTTGTGATGTTGGGGCTCTTTCTCTTCGCGGTTTGGCTCGTGCCCATCCTGGTCGGCGCGATCGTGGCCATGGGGAACACTCCGACCGCGGAGTCCCGCGCCCTGGCCATCATCTCGTTGAGTCCCCTGCCCGGCGTCGCACTCTGTTCCGGGCTCGACACCGTTCCGGGCGCTGATACGATTCGGCTCGCCGCCGTGGCACCCCCGATCACATTCGCCTTCATCTTCAACTATCTGCTCGTGATCATTCAGCGCAAGCTCGATCGTCAGCTTCGTGACCAGGCGAAAGCGCCTGGGCCGGAATTTGCGACGGTTCGACCGGAGCTGGTGTAGCGGCGGCGAGGGGCAACGATCTCTGATTCAGCAGCCGTTCGTAAAGGGCGCGCAGTTGGTCGGTCATCGTTTCGTGCCGGAACTGGTGGGCGAACTGCCGGCGGCCTTCCTGGCCCAGCGCGTCGCGGTGAGCTGGGTCTGCGGCGAGTCGGAGCACGGCCTGCGACAGGCCGGCGAGATCGCGCGGTGCGAGTAAGATGCCGGTCTCCGGGAGAACGACCTCACGCGCACCATCGATGTCGTAGCTGATGACTGGCCGGCCCACCAGCAGCGATTGGGGAAGGACACGGGCGAGCCCTTCGCGGAGACTCGGGTGGACGACTGCATCCATCGCGCCGAGCAACTCGGGGATGCGGTCGGGCGGCACGAGTCCGACGAAGTGGAAGGCGTGGCGGAGACCGAGTGCCTCAGTCTGTGCGATCAAGCGCTCGCGCAGGATGCCATCGCCGATGAAGACGAAGCGGACGTTGGGGTTCTGCTTCAGCACCTCGGGCGCGACGGCGAGCAGGTCGTCGTGGCCTTTGCGCTCGAACAGGCGGGCGACGGTCCCAAACGCGACCTCGTGCTCGGCCAGGCCCAGTTCGCGGCGCACGTCGTTACGCGGACGGGGTGGATTCAGGAACGCTTCAACGTCCATCCCGCTGTATACCGTCTGATACTGTTCCGGCTGGCCGACCCCGGCAGCGAGGTACTGCTCGGTCATGGCGTCACAAACGCTGACCATCGCATGACAGCGCCGCGCGGCCCAGCGCTCGGCGAGCGTGTAGACCTGGTTCTTCAGGGGCGACTCCGACGGACCGAACGATGGGCCGTGAACGGTGTGGACGATCGCGGGCACGCGCTCTCGCCAGGCCGCTGCGCGGCCGAGGATGCCGGCCTTGGCGCTGTGGGTGTGGACGACGTCGGGCTTGAGGCGGCGCAGCGCGTGACGCAGCAATCGGTAGGCGCGAACGTCGGTCATGGGACGGATCGCGCGGATGAGCTCGGGCATGACCTCGACCTTGAGCGCGCGCTGGCGGGCTCGCTCGAAAAGGTCGCCCTCCGGTCCCTCCGCCGGACCTGTGATCAACGTGACGTCATCACCGTGGCGGTGATGGAGACCGTCGACGGTGAGCAGCGTGTTTTCTTGAGCTCCGCCGAGGATGAGCCGCGTGATGATGTGAACGATGCGCATCGAAAACGGGAGCCCCTGACTGAGATGCGAGTTTCCCAACACTAACCCGAAGCGCAAGCGAGGCTATTTAACTATGTTTCCTCGCTTGCGCTTTGGGTTAGTGTTGGGAATCGTGTCATGCAAGCGACGCGACGCCACCGCGAGCCGCTCCATCCAACGTAGCCCACACCCTCCTCGATCTGCAACGCCCGATCCTCCGGCCACCTGGAGAAAAAAACTTCGAGACCAGGGTTTTGCTTTTGTTAATGTCCCGCTAATCCGCATAACGACAGACCGCTAATGAGTTTCCGTCAGATTGTACCACGGAAAACAGGGTCAAAATAGCCCCTTTTTTGACGTTTTTTCGGTTCTTGTGGTCCCTCGCTGTGGTCCCTTATTCGTCACAAGTCGGCTTATCGTCGGGGATGGATTCCGGGGCGTTCTCGACCTGGATTCCACGAGGCGTAAGCACATATCGAATTGCTCCAACGACCCACGCCCCGCCCTTTCTCTTGAGAACGTTTGACAGGGATTGTTGCGCTTCGGTGTACGCAGTGACGGTTTCCTCGGGAACGCTGCCCGAGGGCAACGTGAGGCCGAGTACCCATTCTCGGCGGGCCGCCTCAAAGGTCGCGATCGTCTTGGGGAGCCCGCTCAGTTCGAGTTGACAGAGAGCCATAGGAAAAACTCCGAAGTGCCTCAAGTAGCCGCTTAGTTAATAGTACGATTACACCTGCCTCAAAACAATCGCCGTTGTTGTGGAAACAATCATGCGTATCCTGTCTCTGTGCACGTCTGCCGGCCTCTGGGATAAAGCCTGGATCGAAGCCGGCCATCATGTCATTGCGGGCTGCGAGATCATGGACCACAAGAGGCGCATCTATCGTGCCTGGCATATGCAGGACCACTTGTGCCTAGACCTTCGCGACCTGCCCGCCCTTGTGTGTGGCCGGAAATTTGACGGGGTTATCGGCGGCATCCCTTGCCAGTCGTTCAGCCGCACAAAAAGTAACGCCACGCCGAAGTTTGGCGACCTTGCCTCGCTGGCTGAAGACGTGCTTTCTAGCTGCAAATGGGACTGGTTCTTATTCGAGAACGTGTCACGTCTTCGTATGAAGAGATTCGACTGCGCTTATTCTCGAATGGATGCCATGCACTACGGAAAGCCTCACCAATCGAGAATCCGATACTTTACGCATAGCCGAAATCTGTCCACGCCATCGACTCTATTTAGAGGCAACGGGGATAGCTTACTCGCCTATCCCGCCGTGGCCGGTCGGATCTACGGCCCCAAGAGGGGGGCGATTATCCAGGGATTTCCCGATTTTTCCGACCTGCCGTTTCCCGCCGGCCAGCTTCAAGAATGCCTTGCCGATGGTGTTCCGCGATGCCTTTCGGAAGCCTGGATTCACTCGATTACAAGGGGGTTCAAGCTCAATGCAGCCTGACGACGAGCCCGGCTTTACGCTGGTCGATGCGCCGCGTAAGTTTCGTTCGACCGGCCCCGCGCTCGACACCCGCATTATCCGGTCTGGCGATGCAATGCTGCGGCTGATCGAAGAATACGACGTTGACCTTACCGACCTGGCGGCAATCGCCGGTATTGACCTGTCGGTTGCGTCCCGTCGCGTTGACGACGCCAGGGAGAGGCGAGCCCGTTGTCCGCACGCACCGAAGTTCACCGGGAGCGATACACGTTATTTCGCGAAACGATATGCCGATACGAAAGATCCGGCAATCAAAGCTTGGCTCAAGGGTTTGAACACAAGACGGAGGAAACGAGCGTGAGGGGGATCGTTGACGTTGGACGCACATTCAGGGCGACTCATTCCGGGTCGATCGGAGTTGTAGTGACGCCGACGCATAGCCCTGTTATGGAGGGGACGCCGCCGGTAGTCCGGGTCTTGCTTTCCTCGGCCGATCAAAGCTTGCAGGCCGATCTTGTTGGAACTCGGGAGCTTAGAGATATCGCCGATGTGTTGATTCGTGTCGCCGATGTCGCGGACCACATGCACCACAAAATGAGGATGCATCCGTGAAGACTATCGGCGAAATCACTGACCTTGTGCGGCGCGTTCGTTACAAGGATTGGTAGCTCGGTGT
>DAIDJG010000024.1 GCA_027451445.1 Singulisphaera sp. | reverse complement strand
CCTAGCCCAAAACGGTATCATCAGGGCTTCGCTGTTCCATAGCGTCAGGGCACTTTACCCATTTTGAACATCACGTGTCAAGGAAGTGAGGCGTCGATCGCAAAACATGGTGTGAAATCAGGAAGAGTGAGACACGAGCATTCCGAACGTGTCTCACTGTCAAGGTCGGCTCGCTTCGCGTGCGTAGGCGTTGAATTGCTCAAGGTCGGTTGAGCGCGGTGGTTGGAGCCGTCCGGAATGCTTTGGACGGTGGCGCGAGTCGATACCGGGGGGATCTGTCAGGCCTGAACGTGCTGAGGAGTGACCCAGGAAGGCGCTTTTGCCTCGTGAGCCTGGATTGCCGGTTCATCAAGCAACGTTTCCGCAATCGCGTCGAGCCCATTGAGGAGTCGATGCCGATCCGACTCAGCCACCTGGAACGTGAACCGCTCTTCTGCAGGAAGGAGCGTAACAGTTCCCGCGCGAAGATCGATCTCGACTTCGGCTCCGCCTTCAGCACGACTCGCGTCGGCGATCTTCTGCCAGTCGGCGGGGTCGAGCTCGATCGGGAGCAGACCGTTGTTGAAGGCGTTCCCTTCAAAGATATCGGCGAATCCTTCCCCCTTGCCGGGCGCGATGACCGCGCGGTAGCCGGCCTGAGCCACCGCCCAGACCGCATGTTCGCGGCTTGATCCACAGCCGAAATTGCGGCCGGCGACGAGAACCGTCGCCCCTTGATTGGCAGGCTGGTTCAAGGGGAAGTCGGCCACGAGGGCACCGTGCTGGTTGGGATTGTCCACTGGAGGCGCTCCGCCGTTCGCGTAGCGCTTGTCAGCAAACAGGAGTGGGCCGTAGCCGGTGCGCTCAATACGTTTCAAGTAACGGGCGGGGATGATGAGGTCGGTATTGACGTCACTCCAGTCGAGCAGGGCGACGCGTCCTCGGTGGGTGGTGAACGGTTCCAAGGGATCAAGCCTCCTGGCTCAAGAGCTGGCGTACGTCGGTGAAATGTCCGGTGACGGCGGCGGCGGCAGCCATGGCGGGGCTGACCAGGTGGGTGCGCCCGCCGGGGCCCTGGCGACCTTCGAAGTTACGGTTGCTTGTGCTGGCCGAGCGCTGGCCGGGCGTCAGTTTGTCGGGATTCATCGCGAGGCACATGCTGCAGCCCGACTCTCGCCACTCAGCCCCCGCAGCGCTGAAGATCCGGTCGAGACCCTCGGCCTCGGCCTGGTGCCGGACGACCTCACTGCCGGGCACGATGAGAGCCCGCACGCCCGACGCCACCTTGCGTCCCTGGAACACCTTCGCCGCGGAGCGCAGATCCTCGATCCGACCGTTGGTACAAGAGCCGATGAAGACAACATCGACCGACACATCGCTCATCGGCGTGCCGGGCTTCAGTCCCATATAGTCGAGTGCGCGGCGAGCATCCTCAGCGCTGGCGAAGGGGACTTGGTCGGGATCAGGAACGCGTCCCGTAACGTCGACCGTCATGGCTGGGTTGGTTCCCCACGTCACCTGCGGAACAAGTCGGCTGGCATCGATCGAAATGTGGCGGTCGAATGCGGATGGGTCGTCGGTCTTGAGTGTTTTCCAGTCGGCTAAGGCGGCCTCCAGAGCGGCACCCTTCGGGGCGAACGGACGGTCCTTGGCCATGATGTACTCGAAGGTCGTTTCGTCCGGCGCGATGAGACCTGCGCGGGCACCGGCTTCGATCGACATGTTGCAAACGGTCATGCGCCCTTCCATCGAGAGCGCCCGGATCGCCGGTCCGTAGTACTCGATGACGTGGCCCGTGGCGCCTCCGGTGCCGATCTCACGGATGACGGCGAGGATGATGTCCTTCGGTTCCAGGCCCGGTGGGAGCTGTCCGGTCACCTCGATCCCCAGCGAGTGCGGGCGCCGCCCTTGCCAGAGCGTCTGCGTGGCCAGGACGTGCTCGACCTCACTCGTACCGATCCCGAACGCCAACGCGCCGAAGGCGCCATGGGTGCTTGTATGGCTGTCGCCGCACACGATCGTCAAGCCCGGACGGGTCAGTCCCAGCTCCGGACCAATAACGTGGACGATCCCTTGATGACCGCTGGCGATGTCGTAAAGCGTGATGCCGAACTCGCGGCAGTTCGTCCGAAGTGCTTCGACCTGACGCTTGGACATCGGCTCCCGGATGTCGAGCTGGTTTTCGGTCGGCACGTTGTGGTCGAGCGTCGCGAATGTCAGTTCAGGACGCCTCGCCTTACGCCCCGCCATGCGCAGGCCGTCAAACGCCTGCGGACTCGTCACCTCGTGGATGAGGTGGCGGTCGATATACAGCAACGTGGCCTCATCCGTCGACTTGACCACATGGCGGTTCCAAACTTTTTGAAAGAGAGTCTCGGGCATTCAGGGCATCCTCACGCATTGGATTCGTTTCATTAGGCCGAACGAAAGACGGTAGGCTGGCACTCCGATGGATGCGGCTCCCCGACGGGGTGGTGGGACTGCGCTGCGGGAATCATCAAGGATAGCGAGTGGCGGTGTTTCCGGCGAGTGTTGGGCAACCGATGGACAAGCCGTGCGGTCTTCGGGTTCGGAGCTCAGGCGGTTGCTCGCAAGGAACCGAGCTGGGCACAGAATCGTTTCAGCGCGTAGCGCTGTCGGCTCGAAGGCCGGGCTTTGGGGCGTGCGGCGGTGATCGCGGCGAGGGCGTCGTCGGGATCACGAGCCAGTCCCAGCCGGTACAGTGCGGCGGCGGCAACCGTCACGCTCCGGCCGCGCCCCTGGGCACAATGGATGAGGATCGTGTGGCCGTTGGCATGCTGGTGCGCGATCCAATCGAGCGCGGTTTGAAACTGATTCTTCGAGGGGGCTGCACCATCAAGGAGCGGCAAGTAGGCCGTCGTCCACTCCTGCCCGTTCCGGTCCTCGCCGACTGGGAATTCGATGCACAGGTTCAGGACCGACGTGACGCCCGCCTCGGCGAGACGTCTGCCGTCGGCGGGGCGGGGCAATCGGCCGACGTAGAGCCTTGTTCCGACGGGATTCATCAACTCCATCGAATCGAACCGCCGCGCGATGCCGACCACGATCCAGGCGAGGATTCGATAGGGGAACAGGAGCACGTCGAACAGCCGTCTCCACACGGGGTGGTCCCAGATGGCGGCGAGCGTGACTTCACGTTCGTGGAGCGAGTAGATGAGCGCCAGGGTAAACATCGAGATCGCGAGATATCCCTCGATTCCGCCGATGAGCCACGCGACGTACGCAGTTTCTTCCCAAGCGGCTTGAACCGCCAGAACGACAAGGCAGACGCCGAGAAGCGCGAAAACGAGGGCGTAACGCATCGGTTCGATCACGAAAGCAACCTACAGTCGTGTATCAGGGTCAGGCGGTACGTGCCATCTCATCCGCGTGGTAGCTGGACCGCACGAAGGGGCCACTGGCTACCTCAGCAAAACCCAACGTCCGCGCCAAGCGGCCCAGTTCGTCGAACTCCTCCGGCGGGAGGTAGCGCACAACGGGCAAATGACGGGATGACGGCTGAAGGTATTGCCCGAGCGTCAGGAAATCACACCCGATCGCGCGGAGGTCGGCGAGCGTTTCGAACAACTCCTCCGTGGTCTCCCCGAGGCCGAGCATCAGGCCGCTCTTGGTCCGAACGCCGCTCGCGCGCTTGGCGTGTTCGAGGACCTTGAGACTCACGTCGTACTGGCTCTTGCGTCGGACGACCTGTTGCAACCGTGCGACGGTCTCCAGGTTATGATTGAAGACCTCGGGAGCCGACTCCAGGACCACGTCAATCGCGTCCGTCCGGCCATCGAAGTCGGGGACGAGCACTTCGATCGTTGCGCCCGTGCGCTCTCGGACCGCGAGCACACAGCGCCTGAAGTGATCGGCCCCGCCGTCGGGAAGGTCGTCGCGCGTGACGGACGTGATCACCACGTGTTTCAGGCCGAGCCTTGCGCACGCCTCCGCCAGGCGATCCGGCTCATCGTCGGCCACGGGCTCGGGGTGGCCGCGTTTGACGGCGCAAAAGCCGCAGGGACGCGTGCAAATATCGCCCAGAACCATAAAAGTCGCTGTCCTGCGCGTCCAGCACTCGGAGCGATTGGGACAGCGGGCGCTCTCGCAGATCGTTTCGAGGCCCAGTTCGCCGATCAGGTTCTGCGTGAAGTACGTCCCGCCCGAGGCGGGGATCGGCCGCTTCAACCACTCCGGAAGTCGGCGCGGGGGTGCCGGCGCTTCGACCGCGTGCGAGGGGAGGAGCGGCAGGACCGGGAATCCCGTGGTGTTATCCCGGGCTTTGAGCGTAGACATGGTCACGCGCCTTCCGGCGAAGCAGAGGATGATCCGTATAAATGTGATGCCGCTCCAATCCAAAGGCCGATTCGACCTGGCGGATCAGCGATTCCCGCACCCGAGTCATCGGCGTAGGGCGCTGCCGGCGTGACTCCATGGATGTCTGGTGCAAAAGCAATGGGCTGATCCCCGGCTCCTCGATCAGGTGGAACGGCGCAAGATAAGGCCCGACATTCAAGGTCAAGCCATGATACGCAACCCACCGGTTGACCGCGATTCCCACCGTTGCGACACGTGACGACCCCAGGAAGATCCCGGGGACGTCAATCCTGCACTCGCCCCGCAAGTCAAACTCGGCCAGCACTTCGACGATCGCTTTGTGAAGACGCGCGACGTAGTTCGCCAGTGACAGATCGAAGAGTTCCAACGGCAACGAAAGGTAAGCGGCGAGCTGACCGGGTAGGTGCAGAACACAGCCGCCACCGCGGTTGACCCAGCGAACCCCAATTCCCCAGCTTCGGAGTTGCTCGTCGTCGGCAGCGATGTGAATGCGGCTGCCGGAGCGTCCGACGCTGATGGTGGGGGGATGTTCGCAGAGGATCAGTGAACCACCCCCGCGCTCACCGCGTTCGTAAACCAGCCTGCGCTGGAGATTCTGGATCTCGTCGAAGTCTTCGAGACCCAGCAGATACACTTCGAGAGACGGGGGGATGGGGGACGGCATCATTGCGACTCGTTCCCCCTCTTCGTTCCGCGAT
>DAIDJG010000023.1 GCA_027451445.1 Singulisphaera sp. | reverse complement strand
AACATAGCGGCCGAAGGTCGCCTGTCGCTGGTCGAAATCCATTTCGTCATAGGCTGCACTGAGCAGGTCGAGCAGCCGTGACGGGTCCTGTGTGGACAGGACGAGAAATAGCCGGGTCTTGTCCATTTTGCTGCCTTCCTCTTGAGATTATATCGTCTCGGGTTGTATTCCAGGCTCCAATGGCCGACGCATCAGGCAAGCTTCGCACTCTCTCTTGGCCAATCGTGAACTGCCTCGGTGACGTGGGAGAGCCCGATCAGGTCGGAGGCGATCAGGTTGCAAACGGTGCGGGTGAGCTTGAGGATCCGATGGTCGGAGTGGTCGGTAAGGTTACGTTACGGCGTGGCCATACGCAAGAGATTCTGGGTCAGGGTCTCCATGCAGGAAACCTCGCGCACCTCGGCGAGTTCCCTCGTAGCGTGACCGCGTAAGCGCTTCTCCGAAATCACGCGGGCTGGCATGGGTGAAAGATTAGACCTAGAAAGCTACATAATCCATATTTCTCCCATAATTTGACAAAAGCTCCATTCCGGGAATACCATGAGAGTGCATGATGTCGTCACGCGTCCCTTGAGGGAGGAGGTTGCCATGATCGGCCTTCAATCAACGTCCCAGAGCACCGAATATCTGTCCACGGCCGAAGTCGCGCGGCTCATTGGAATCCATCCCAACACTCTGCGCGGGTACGCCGACCAGAACCTGATTGAGCACATCCGCCTTCCCGGCGGACATCGGCGCTTCACCCGCCAGGCAGTGGACGAGTTTGTCGGGCGCCTGCACGATCGCACCATTGCCGAGCCAACGCCGGCTCAGATCGAAGCGCTAGCGCGCGAGTACGGCGAGTAAGCGCGCGTGCCGTCCCCCGACGCCGCTGCGTACTATCGGACTCCCACGCCGGACGAGCCGATCAAGACGGGCGACATCTTCCTTGGCGGCGCGCTCGTCGCGCCGGGTGATCCGTTGCTCTCCCTCTCCCCCGAACGGACGTTGCGCCCGCCGGGCAGCATCGCGACCGCGTACGAGGGCCCGATCTACGCGCACTCCGCGCCCAGCCGCGATGTCCTCGACCTCGGACCGATCGTCGACGAGCCGGTGGTCGGCATCGGGTACGTTATGCTGCTGTCCTATACCTGCGACTACGCGGAGCCGGCGAGGGATCACGCCCTGCGGCTGATCGCGCCTCTCTGGGACCTGTTCGCCCTTCCGAACGCCAATGGCCTGAGGGGATTCGTGTGGAATCACCCGGAGCGCTGTCCGGCGATCTTCTATCCCCTCCCCGCCCGCGACGGGCACTTCGGTTCGTCCTACGTCAATCTTCGCCAGCTTGGCCTGGTCCAGCGCGAGATGCTACCGGCGAGCGGCCGCGTCGCGTCCCTGCAGCAGCCGGTGAAGCACCTGCTCTGGCAGAAGCTGGCATTCTTCCTGACCCGTGTCCGGCCAACGCTCGAACAGTTGCACACGGTTGATGAAGGGTATCCCTCGCCCCAAGCGCGACCATGACTGCCCAAGCTCGCCGCGGCGCTCGTGCCTTGCTGCGCGGTGTGAAAGTGGCCGGGCCGACCGGAAGCCGTCGATGGCTGGAAGTCCAGGCTTGGGCTTGCAATCAGTGGACGAGCCGACGTGTTCGCGCCATTCGCACGCGGAGTTCCCCGGAGATCCGATTAGGATCGTCGAATCCGATGACCTTTTTGCGTTCACCCACTTGGAGAGCCCCACTTTTCCGGCCGATGCTCTCGCAAGATTTCTTCGCCGGACTTGCGAGCCAGGCGAGCAACTCGGCGGTCTCCTCAGGGTGCGCAACCTGGCCGATGGGCATCGGCATCGCTTGATTCAACCCCCGTCTCTGAGTGCGGTCGTGGCGCATTGCTGCGGTCATCGGAGTGGCGACAATGCCCGGCGCGATGGCATTGAGCCGGATGTTGGCTCTGGACCACTCCCCATTGATGGCGTTCCGCCAGATCCAGCGGGTCAGCGCACGCTTCGACAGGGCGTTATCCACCTCGCCTTTCCCCTCGGCGGTAGCGACCGAACTCGCCTCATCGCCACCCAGGCACGCGGCGACGACCACTGGGTCGTTGGGCATGAGCAGCGCCCGGGAGGAGATCGCTACGGCGCGCGGATTCGCGCCCTTGGCGAGTAGGGGACGCAACCCCGCCAGCGTGGCAACCATTCCGAAGTAGTTGACCTGCAGCGTGATCGGGTGGGGCAACGTCAGGCCATCGCAGGCGATGACCGCGTCGAGGCGGCCACCGGCCAGGGTCGTCACGCGCTCGACCATCGGCACGTGGCCTTCCGTTGCCGCGAGGTTGGCGCAGACGTCGCCCTCCATGAGGTCGACCCGAATCGGTCTCCACCCCCGCCTCTCGACGAACTCAGCCGTCACATTCCCAATCCCTGACTCGGCGCCCGTGATGACAACGGTCCGTGCCATCTCCCCTCTTCATTCGGATAGTGCGGCAGGCGGTCGGATGCGGCAAAGTCTGGCCATTGCCCCGCGTCATCACAACGGGAGCATAAGACGAGGGGCTTGATGTGAAAAGGTGAGTCTCGATCTTCGCCACATCGATTATCTGCGGCTCGAAGTAGTAGCGGACGTGACATCGGAGATTGCCGACAGTGACGACGTCACACCGATTGGGCCAGCGCCCTATGATTCCGAACGTCCTTGGCGCATGACGCACCTCGACGGGCGATGGGATCGGGCCAAGTTTGAACGGAGACACAGGAGCCTTTCTGACGACGAATGAAGAGCAATCCAACGTGTCTGCGCACAGCACGGATAACGTGGTCATGAGATCCAGAAAGTAAGACCAATTCACGCGAGAATTTGGCGACCAGCCTGGGCAAAGTGGTCGCCCATGCCCCTCGGCCGGCATGGTGAAATTCGACTTCCTCCGGAGCCTCCGGTGATAACTATCTTCCCTCGGCGCGGTCGGACAGAGCCATGGTCTGGCCGACCCATTCGTGTCGGGGAATGAATCCTCGAAAGTGGTCAAAGAGTGGCTCTCACGTAGCCGAGATGTAGCTGGTAAGTAGCTCGGGCCGCGTAGGCTGAGAACATGTGAAAGTTCTTTCGGCCCGATCCGAGAGGCCGACGGGTCCGGTTGTGACCCGGGGTCGCGTGGGATACTGGCGGGCGCTCTTGCCCACCGACGAGCGTGCTCTCCCGCGAACGACTCGAACCGACCGGTGGGTGGCACCGCCACGCCGACGTTGGATGACTAAAGGGCGTGCTCTCCCGCATCCGGCAACCGGTGCCCGGCGATCATCGCCACGATCGATCGCCACGAAGTCACGAGAGAAAAGGAGGTCAATCTGGTGATGGGGTAGAAGAGAAGGCTCGATGAGCGATTTCTGGACGCTTGGTCCGACCGCGACGGCGCTCGCCCTGCGGGCGTCGGGATTCTCCACGCGCGAAGCCGACCGCCTGGTAGCGCTCAAGCTGCGCTACCTGCGCGGCGGATTTCGCGAAATGACCGACGAGCAGAAACGCCTCCGCTTTGCGCGCTGGCTGGTCGACCACGGCCAGCTCAACGAAGGCGTGGACAAGCTCGTTGAGAGATGAGGCAACGATGACGATATCGCACTGCTCGACACCAATGACGAACGGGAGTAAGCCGGTCTCAGCGTGGACGAGTCTTCAGGAACGCATCTTCCTGGATCGTTATGCCTTGAAGGACCCGCATGGGAACCTGGTCGAGCGCCAGCCGGAGGAGATGTGGTGGCGCGTCGCTTCGGCGATCGCCGCCGCGGAGCCGACCGAAGAAAAGCGGCGCCTCTGGGCGGACCGGTTCAATGATGCGATGCGCGAATTTCGCTTCGTCCCGGGCGGCCGCATCCTGGCCGGCGCTGGAACTGGTCGTGCGGTCACCTATTATAACTGCTTCGTCCTGCCGGAGCCGGAGGACAGTCGCGCCGGTATCCTCGACAACCTCAAGTTGGCCGTCGAGATCATGGCCCGAGGCGGCGGCTTCGGGCTGAACCTCTCGTCCCTGCGTCCTCGGGGTAGCCACATCGCTTCGGTCAATGGGACCAGCTCCGGTCCCTGTGCTTGGGCCGAGCTGTACTCAGTGGCGACCGGAGACGTGATCCAGCAGGGCGGCTCGCGGCGGGGAGCAGCCATGCTCATGCTCGACGATTCTCATCCCGACGTCGAAGAGTTCGTCACTGCGAAAAGGCGGCCGGGCGTCCTTGAGCACGCGAATCTCTCAGTCTGCGTCTCGGATGCGTTCATGGACGCCCTCGCCTGCGACGCGGACTGGAACCTGGTCTGGAACGGCAAGATCCACAAGACGGTCCGCGCACGCCAGCTCTGGAACCAGATCTGCGAGTCGGCCTGGGCCTCGGCCGAGCCGGGCGTCGTCTTCATC
>DAIDJG010000022.1 GCA_027451445.1 Singulisphaera sp. | reverse complement strand
ACACCCCCCATGTCGATGAGCTTGACCTCGCCCGTGCTCTCGTCGACCATGATGTTGTTGGGCTTGACGTCGTTGTGGGAGAAGCCCTGCTTGTGCATGTGGGCGAGCCCCTCGAGCGTTTTCGCCAGGGTGTACTGGACCGTCGACCAGTATTCCTCGCTGCTGATCTCGCCCGAGTTGTAGCGGGCCTTGAGGGAATCGGACAGGCCCGAGACGCTCTTCCCCTTGACCGCCTCCATGATGAGCCCAATCTGGCCGTCGACCTCGCGCACGCCGAGGCACTTGACGATATTCGGGTGGTCGCCCAGCTTCTTGTAGTTGTCCTCTTCCTTGTACAGATCCTCGGGCGACCTGCTGTCGAACTTCACGACGAGCGATGGGGCGTTCGGGTCGTTCGGGTCGTGCATCAGCATGGCCTTACCACGAGCGCCGCTGCCGATCACGGCACCCGTCTCGTAGCGTTTGATGTTGCCGATCCGGTTGGACCACGAGTCGGTGGACTCGTTGGGCAAGTCCTGCTCCGGCCGGAGCGGGGCCTCGCGCGGAGTCACCCTCTTGGCGGCCTTCGGTTTGCTGTCGCGCAACCGCTTCAGACCGTCCTTGAACTTCTGAAGCAACGGCGCCAGTGCCTGTTCGGCGTCGTCGAGCGAGGTCTCCTGTGCTTTGAGCACGCCCGCCAGGCCTGTTTCCAGCTCGGTCGCCGTGTTGGCATCGAACCCGGCGATCGTCGGCAAGGACCGGCGGACGTTCTCCAGCTCCAGCTTGATCTTCAAGGCGCGAGCGTCGTCCGATTTCCCCCTCACCATCTCCCCGCCGCGCGAAAAACCATCCACCCGGCCGTCGTTCGGCGTCTCGGGACTGTCGGTATACGTCCACATCCGCGTTTGGTCGCGGATTTCGGCCTCCAGAGAGGTCATCAGCTTGTAGCCTTCGACGAATCCGTCGCGCTCCGCAAGATAGTCGTGGTTCTGGTACACCTGGCGGAAGTAGGTGATCTTGGCCTCCTGTTCCTTCAACATGGGTTGTTGCTGGAGGCCGTTCGCGGATCGAAGCGCCCGACGGCTCCTCGCCTTGTGCTCCTGATCGAGCTTGTCGAGGAGTTGCGAGACGGCCGTTGCCGTCTCCTTGTAGAAGCGGCCGACGGTCGACGATTGGAGGATCGCCGACTGAACGGCCTGGGCCTTTTGCCGCGCCTCGTCGACGCGGAGTGCGATGAGCGACTGCTGCGCATCGGCAAGTTGATCGTTGAAGGTCTTGGCGTCGTTCGGGGAAAGCTCGCCGGCTTTCTCGGCGTCGGTCACGGTCGCCTGGGTCCGCGTCAGCGTCGACGTCAGCTCGGCGTGGACCTGCCGGGCGCGTTCGATGGTCTTCTCAATGTCGGACAGCACCGAGACCGCGACGTCGTGCTTGAAGATCTTGGCGTTCTGGAGCGCCGTGCTGTAGTCGTTCGTCAGCGTCTGGCCGACCTGCCCGGCGAGGTCGGCCCAGGATTCCAGCTCCTTCAGCCCGGCCTTGACGATCCTGGCTTTGGCCAGGAATTGATCGGTGCTCGACCCCTTGGGTCCGCCTTCCGGATCCGGTCGGGGGTCTTCGCCGGTCTGCGCGCGGAACACCGCGCGTTGGACGTCGGACTCCAGGTTTTTCAGGTTCTTGAGCGCACCGTCGAGGGCACCCTGGTCCCTCAGGGTCGCAATCTGGTCCTTCCGGGTCTGAAAGTCCTGCACCAACTCATTGGCGTTCGGCAAATTCTGCTGTGGGGCGTTGTTCAGGCCATCAATGAGGTTCCCGACGGTCTGTAGTTTCGCGTTGATATGTTCGACAGCAGACGTGGGCAGGACCGACTGGATCGCGGTGTCGAGCTTCTCGAGCTTCTTGAGACCTTCCTTGAACTTTCCGGCGGTTTCGAGGCCGGCGATTTCCTGGGCGAGCGGTGAGAGCTTGGCCGAGGCGCGTGGTTGCACCTCGCGCAGCCGGTCCATCTCCCGGGCGACCTGATCGCGGCGGGCCTTGAATTCGGCCTTCAGCATCATCTCCTTTTCCTGGCCGCTCAGCTTCGTCGATTCAGCATCCGCGTTGTCGTCGTTGTCGTCGGTCTCCTGGACCTTTTCGGCCTTGACGAGCTGAATCTTCCGCGTGAGTCCCGCGTTCAACTTCAGCGCCTTGCGCAGCTTCGACTCGGTGGTTTTGTCGTCGAACCTCGTGTTCTCGAAGACGAGGACGCCGTTCACGAGCGAAACGCGACCGCGAACGACGGTCTTGCCGCCGGTCTCTTGCTTGGCGGCATTGATCGCACCAACGTCCGGCTTCCTGGGCGTGAGCACGACCACACCGGTATCTTTGCCCGGCACGAAGAAGAAGTTGCGCGGCTTCGTGGCCGTGGCACGGATCTGCTGGACCAGCTTTTTGTCGATCGGCATCGGTATGCGCTCCCCGCTCCAGAGGCTCACCGCCTCCTCCACAAGCCGGCGTGGCTTGCTTCCCGGCCGCCTGCTGGATCAATCTACGTCCACTCATTGAATCCTTATCGGACACTTCGGGCAAGGTATGAGATTACTTCCGGCATGAGGTAATGTGACGGCACGTCCACGATCGATGCTCTCCAGGCCGCAGCTCCGGCTGGACATTTCCGCCCGATTCGCATACAACCCACGCCCGAGGAACGTCCGCGCGCCTCAAAGGACGAGCGCGCACGACCCACCTAAGGGCGGGACACCCGCCAGGAACCGAACCGATGCCGAACGGATCTCGGCAGTTCCTCACAACTTGCGTTCGGTCGCTCAAAGCCCGGCGCGTCCCGTTGTTCGGCTTCGGGGTCCTCGCCTGGTGGATCGTCCCGCTGATTCGCCCTCGCGGACCTTACGCGGAGTGTTACCGGCTTCTCGACCTCGAGATTGGCGTCGTCGCGACGCTGATCTGGGCGGTCTGCGCGTTGGTCGCGGCCGCTCCCCCCGCCAGGCGCCGACCGCTGGCACTGCGGCTGACGGTTGCCCTCGGCGCGCTGCTCATCACGGCCGTGATTTGCGATCTGGCCTACGTCACCTGGACCGTCCGCGCCCGGCGGTTCTGGTACTACGGGCAGGATTTCCCCTACGACGCCCATCTCAATGACCCTGAGCTCGTCTGGAAGTTCCGCCCCGGCTTCGCCTACGAAGGACGCGCGAATCCCTTCAGCCACAAGGTCCGCTTCCAGACGGATGAGAACGGGTTCCGCAACCCCCGAGGAATCACGCAGGCCGACGTCGTCTTCGTCGGCGACTCCGTCACCATGGCCGCCGAGGTTCCCGAGGAGGCGACGTTCGTACAAAAAACGGCCCAGACACTCGGCCTGCGCACGGTCAACCTCGGCGTCTTCGGCTATGGCCCCCAACAGGAACTCGCGGTCTTGAAACGGTACGGGCTCGCCTACGAGCCGCGCGCGGTCGTCTGGCAGGTAACCGAGTGGAACGACTGCGAAGACGCCGAGCGCTACGCCCAGCGCAAGCAGCCGACGCGCCCTCAGCTCAAGCCCTGGGTCGAACTGTACGAGAGCTATTCCCCGATCGTCGCGGGTCTCGAAAAGATCTTCAAGCGCAAGGGCGCCAGCCGCGAGAACGACCTCGTCCTCTTCCAGCGCAGTGATGGTCTCGTGGATAAGCAATATCTCTGGCCCGTCGTGGACGAAGTGGCCAAGAGTCCCCAGGGGTGGCAAGTGACGAAGCGCGCCATCGCCGACGCACATGCCCTTTGCCGCGAGCGCGGGATCGCGTTGATCGTACTTTTCGTCCCGCTCCATAGCCGCGTCCTCTCATCGTACGTCCTTCCGCGAACCGAAGCCGAGCGCACACGCTTCTCGGACCAGGCCAGCGCTCCGCCCAGCACGCTGGAACTGGCCCTCGCCGAGCACTGCCGAGCCTTGGACTGCCCGTTCATCGACCTCCTCCCCGCGCTCCGCCAACGCGCAACGACGTGCAACATGCACCTCTACATCAAACACGATCCCCACCTCGACCTCGATGGCCACGACGAAGCCGCGAAAGCCGTCACCGCGTGTCTCCGATCCCAGGATGCGACGCTGGTGAAATCAAAAGAAGCAGACCTTATCCGCAGATGACGCAGATTTGCGCAGATAAAGAATGATTCCAAAGCAATTCTTCCTGTTTCCTCTTCTATCTGCGTAAATCTGCGTCATCTGCGGATAAACTCTGCCCCATTCCAGACCTTGGCGGTCGAGGTCGACTTGACCGGATGGTCGAATCCGTTCATGCTATTCATAGGTTTAGTCTTTGGTGAAGGGATCGAGTTCGCGCCGATGTTCAAGTTCTTGCACGCCGCCGATATCCATCTCGACAGTCCGCAGAAGGGGCTCGACCGTTACGAGGGTGCGCCTGTGTCGGAGTGCCGGCAGGCAACGCGCCGGGCGCTCGAGAACCTCGTCCGGCTGGCGATCGAGGAGCGGGTGGCGTTCGTCCTGATCGCCGGGGATCTCTACGACGGCCGCTGGACCGACTACAACACGGGTCTCTACCTCGGCCTCCAGATGGCTCGCCTGCGCGAGGCGAGGATCAAGGTCTTCGTGATCCAGGGGAACCACGACGCCGAAAACAAGATGACGCGGTCGTTGCGGTTGCCGGAGAACGTGGTCCTGCTCTCCACGACGGGACCGGAGAGCGTCACGCTCGACGACTGGGACGTGGCCCTCCACGGCCAGGGTTATGCGACGGCGGCCGTGACGGCGAACCTGGTCGAGCGCTATCCCAAGGCCGTGCCAGGGTTGACCAACATCGGGTTGTTGCACACCTGCGCCGGCGGCTACGAGGACCACGCGCGCTACGCCCCGTGTACACTGGGTGAAATGCGGTCGAAGGAATACCACTACTGGGCGCTCGGACATATCCACAAGCGTGAAGAACTCTACCGCGATCCCTGGATTGTCTTCCCCGGCAACATTCAGGGCCGGCACATCCGCGAGACCGGCTCGAAGGGATGCTCACTCGTGACGGTCGACGACTCCGGCGTACTGACGGTCGAGCATCAGTCCCTGGACGTCCTGCGCTGGGAGGTTTGCGAGGTCGACGCGACGGATGCCGCCGACGGCGAACTGGTACTCGACCGTTTCCAGGGCCGCCTGAACACGCTGCTTGCGAACAGCGACGACCGCCTGCTGGCGCTTCGGGTCGAGGTCAAGGGTGCGTGCCCGGCCCACGCGCGCCTGCTGGCCGACTGGCCGCACTGGACGAGCGAGATCCGCCAGGCCGCCATCGACGCCAGCAACGGCCGCGCCTGGGTCGAAAAGGTCCAGCCCCGCACCCGCCCTCCGGGCCTCGCCGACCTCGACGGTGCGGCTGACGGTCCCCTCGCCGAGCTCCGCAGCCTGATCGACGAGCTGCGCCATGACGAAACCCGCCTCAAACAACTCGGCGAGCGGGCGCTCGACGACCTCAAAAAGAAGCTCCCCTCCGACCTCCTCGACGGCCTCGATACGCCCGAGCGGCTCAAAGAGCTGCTCGACCAGGTCGGACCTTTATTATTAAACCGGCTGAATGCGGCGCATTGATGGCAAGATGCCATTCTCTCATCGGCCATCCCAACATCTCTCATCTCCCTCGCAGCCTAAAAAAACTGGGGTTGCCCTTCTCCCCGATTTAAGCCATATTCCGCCCCACGAGGGATGGAACCATCGACTTATGGAGCATTGATGTGCCAACACTGCATCATGAGGGATCTGGCAGCAGCTCCTCCCCAAGGCACCCTGGTTCGAGCACCCGTTGCGTCGCGCTGCTCGCGCTCTCGGCAGCCTGGCTTGTCGGCGCGGGTGCGGCGAATGTGCACGGATCGGTCATCGAGTATCAGTTCAGCGGCGTGATCACGTCCTCGGACCCTTCCAGCGGCGTGGCATCAGGGACGCCGTTTTCGGGGACGTTTTCCTTCGATCCGTCGACCAACTCCTTGGGTTTGGGTTTCGAAGGCTTCGGGCAGATGCTCTATGGAGGCGCTTCATCCGGGGTCGCGAGCCCGTCTTCGAGTAACGACGCTTTCCATCTGCAGGTTGGCGGGCAGTCGGTCCTCAACGAAACGGGATCGTTGGAAATTAGCGAATCGTACATGCGGTACGCCGGTCAATTCGGGTATCTCGACCCCCACGGCACCCCCGACCCTCCTCATACTTCGGTTATCGTCGGGACCGATGGGCCGTCCACGCTCTCGGCCAGCCTGAGTCTCAGTAATCCATCGTCCTGGGTGCCGCTGCAGGTCGATCACCCGGGCGATCTGAACCTCGGCCAACTCCCTGACGCGACGCTCACGCTTTGGAAGCACGCCGCCGGCGCCGGCAGTATGATGTTCTTCCAGGGAACCATCCAATCGCTGACCGCCGTCCCGAACAACACCCCCGAGCCGCCTCTGGCGACGTTCCTCCTGCTCGCCTCGGGAGCAGGGTTTGCGCGCTCCCGGCGGCTGGCGAGCCGGCCCGGGGCGACGCCAGTAACTGCGTGAAACAGGGCTGACCCTCTTCCCTCCCGCGACAAAGGCGATAGAGTACGGGCACTCCAACCCCGATACCTCTGGAGTCCGCCCCTATGATCCGACGTCACTTGCTTTTCTATCTCTGCGTCCTGGGACTATGGGCCGTTCCCACGACTCGAGCCGAGCTTCAAGTCGGCGCCGCGACACGGATCATCACACCCGATCCACTTCTGCCTGTCTCCGGCGGGATGGGCATGCCCAAGCCGGCCCGCGAGAAACGGGGTGAGCTCACCGCGCGCGCCGTGGTCTGGAAGAAAGGAGACGTCTCCGTAGCCGTCGTTGGACTCGACCTCCTGGGGTTCCCCTCCGCGCTCTGTGACCGCGTGCGGGCCAAGGTGACCCGAATCCCCGCCCAGAACATCCTCATCGGCTCAACCCACACCCACAGCGCTCCCGATTGCTACGCCTTCCCCGACGGCAAAGGCGGCCACACCGGCGACCTGAAGTACATGGACCTCGTCTGCGACAAGGCCGCCGAGGCCATCAACGAGGCGATCGACCGGCTCCAACCCGCCTGGATCAAGGTCGAGACCGGCGAGGCCCGGGGCAAAATCGCCTACAACTATTATGCCCCCGACCTCTACGACCGCCGCATGAGCGTGATCCAGGCGGTCAGCCCTGAAGGCAAGACGATCGCCACACTTGTCAACTACGCGATCCATCCCGAAGTGCTCGGCAACAGCGTCGGCATCCTCAGCCCGGACCTGATCGGCCCCCTCTGCGAGAAGCTCGAAGCCCAAACCGGAGGCATCGCCCTCTTCATGAACAGCGCCCAGGGGGGCATGGTCACCGCCGACAACCGCGATTTGAGCCAGCCGAAAGATCCCCAACGCGCCTACTGGACCGACTCCCGGCGCTGGGACGAATGCTTGCGAATCGGGCATCTCATGGCCGACGAAGCCCTCCGCATCGTTAAAGACGCCCCCGTGCAGAAAGACGCGACGCTCTTCTGCGACGCCATCAGCGTTCGCTTCCCGGTCGACTCCCTGCTGATGTGGGCCGTGATCCTGGGATCGCCCCTCAAGTACCCGCACAACGACGACCAGTCGATCCAGGCCCGCATCAACCTCGTGAACCTCGGCGACGCCCAGATCCTGACGATCCCCGGCGAGGCCCTCCCCAACATCGGCTTCTACCTCAAGCGCAAGATGCGAGGGCGGCACAATCTGCTGTTCGGCCTGACCAACGAAGCCTTCGGCTACATCCTGACCAAGGTCGATTTTCTCAGCTTCCCGCGCTACGACTACGTCTCGCGCACGTCCCTCGGTGAAATGACGGGCGAGATCCTCATCGAGAAGGCGCTCGAGTTCAGCGCGCGGTCGCCGGCACCGGATCGTTAGAGTAGTTGACGTTCAGGTTGCGCACGACGGGTCGACTCGTTGCGCCCTCTTCTCAAAGAGAAGAGATATCTAACTCCCCCCCTTGGGAAGGGGGGGGAGGGGGGGTGGGGAGTCAGCGCTCGTATTCGGCTGGCCCCGTGCCCTACAACCGGCAGACACCCAAGACGGCTCGTGGTCAAGTTGCACACATCGGACGGCTAATCCCCACCCCCCCTACCCCCCCTTCCCAAGGGGGGGAGTTATATGTAACTCACTCGTAAACGCTGACATGGCGCAGGCACGCGCCATGCGAGAGTAAACCGCTCGACTCCGTCGCGAGGCTCAAGGTCCCCCCGCACCTCATTTACCCTGCAGAAAGACCGGATGAATCGCCGACTCGACGCGCGGAAACCCCTGGATCTTCGCCGGGCACTCCGCGGGCACGCCCAGCACGTTGATCGAGAGAATCCCTGGAAACACATTCTCGGGGTTGCCCTGAAAGTTTTGCGGGTTGTAGAGCGGCGGATAGTGCCAGTAGAGCTGGTAATCGAGCGACCGCAGGTAATCCACGAGCGCCTGGGCCTTCTCCGGCCGATCGTTTTCGAGGTAGAGGAACGGGCGCGTCCGGCGGATCAGCTCCGCGCCTCCCTTGAGCACGTCGAGCTCCATCCCCTCGACATCGATCTTCAAGAGCCGGACCCGTTTGACGTCCGACAGGACGCCGTCGAGCGTGACGATCGGCACCTTCTCGGTGAACTCGGCCGGAAAACCCTCGCCCGAAGATGCGATCGAGACGAGCTCGACGCCCCCAAAGTTGCCAGCCTGTCCATACTCGATCGGTGCGCCTCGGAGCTCGCCGGCCTCTGAGGCCACGCCCTGCTCAAAGCAAAGCACATTCGTTATCGAATTCAGCGCCATGTTCGCACAGAGCGTCTGGAATACGATCCGCTGCGGCTCAAACGCGTACACCCGCCCCCGAGGACCGACGATCTGGGCCAGCCGCAACGTATGGGCCCCGATATTGGCGCCCACTTCCACCACCGTGTCGCCCGCCAGCACAAACTGCTCGAAGACCTTGATCTCGCCCTGGCTGAACTCGCCGTAGAGTTCAAACGAGCGGCCAATGTAAATATCGTTTTTATTATAGAGCATCATTCCGTGACGGCATTTTTTGAAGACGTTAAACATGCGCTTGATCCACGGAGGAGCGGAGTTGAACATGAGCCGAGCGGCAGAGCCACGGCACCACGCTACACGACCGCGTCCAACATGTGAAGCCGATCCGCGCATGAACCTGCCGCCGTTTGATTCCGGCTTTAGGCAAGCGGTCAATGATCGTAGACCTCACGCGGAGCGTGAGGTCTACGATGGGTAAGTTCTTTCCTGGCGCCCAACAGATTGTGCGTGAATGTGGGAGACCCGGCGTGGCCGGGGCAGAGGAGGCCGGAAGGCCGACGTGCCCCGGAAGCGTCTCGCGGCCTACCGGGGCACGTGGAGCTGCGCTCCCCTTTGCCCCGGCCACCCATCCCGCTCGCTGGGACGCACGAACTGTTAGACGCCAGGAGTTTTTTGTCACCGTTCGCCTCATGGCGCTGGCGGCGTCGGCAGGCTTTGGAGCCCCGTCCGGATCAAGGCCGCAGCGTCGCCGGGCGGCACTCGACGGCGAAGGGACCCGACGGCAGTTGGCCGGCGGCTCGCACCTCGAGGCCCGCCTGTTGCGCCAGGGTCCGGAATTCCGACAGGCTCCGGTGCTTTCCTCCGACCAGCACCAGCATCAGCAATTCCGGCGAGGGACCCGAGCCCTCGTCGGGCGCTACGCCACCAATGACGACGACCCGGCCCGTCGGACGAGCCGCCTCCGCGCAGCGACTCAAGGTCGCCAGCGCCTCGGGGTCGGGCCAGTCGTCCAGCACTTTCTTGAGCACGTAGAGATCGGCACCGGCGGGGAGCGAGTCGAAGAAGCTCTGTCCCACCGTCGTAACCCGGTCCGCCACACCGGCAACCTGAAACAAGGGACTCGACCGCGCGACGGTCGCCGGCAGGTCGACCAGGATGCCCCGTACCGCCGGCCGCGCACGCAGGATTTCTGCCAGCAAGGCGCCGGTCCCTCCGCCCACGTCGACGACGGTATGGATCGAGTCCCAATCACCGTCCACCAGCACTTCCGGGTCGGGCGTGCCGTGCCCTTCCGGCCCCATCAGCGAGTCGAAGCTCGCGGCGATGTCCGGGTGAGCCTGAAGGTCGTCCCAGAACGGACGACCAAAGACCGTGTGATAAGCGGGCGCACCGGTTCGCACAGCGTCCAGCAGAGTGCCCCAGGCGTACGCCATGCGGCCACCGATACCGTTGAGGTCGAATCCCAGCCGAGCCCCCGGCTGGAGCAGGCCCCGCGCCGCCTCGTTCAGTGCGAATTGGCCGTGCGCCGGCTCCTCAAAGACCCCCTTGACGACCAGGTGGCGCAACACCCGGCATAACGGCTCCGCCTTCGCCCCCGACGCCCCGGCCAGGGCGTCCACCTGTGTAATGCCGGCAGCGATGTGTTCGGCAATCCGGAGCGTCACCACCACATGAATGCACCAGGGGGTGCAAAGATCGGTCAGCGCAAAGAGATCCACCTGCTCGCGTCCGCCCATGCGCGTGGCTCCGTGTGCCGCGGTTCTTGAGGATGGTCCGTTTCCGTTCTCCGCTGCTGTCGCGATCCGCGGGCCATAAAGCGCAGCCGTGCTCTACGAGACCGAGAATCATCACTCCTAATGAAACCGCAGATGCAAGATGTCCGTCGATACCTGACGGACGATTGCGCTAGCCCAGGAATGACGCTCTCACCACTCTGCCGGCATTTGCCATTTGACATCTCGCATCTGCCATCTGGCATTCGCCAGGAAAACCCCACCTCGGCCCGAATTTACTGCCGTTGCGGCAAGGTATCCCGCGCCACAGCCGGCCGCAAGCCGACACTCACAACCGAATGCGCTGTTTCAGTTCGGGGTTTCCGTCGTCAACGCGCGCTGCCGGCCTGGATATGCGGTCACACGTATCGGCACTCCAAAGAACCTTCCTGGGCTTAAGAGGCCGACTCCGAAAAAACCCCTGATTGATTCTCATAACCGATTTCGTGCCATCTGGTTCAGGCCTTGAAAATGTTAGGACGAAAAGATTCATTTTCACGCCCGAGACAACCGCGACATATCGTTCCTCATATCCTTAGCCCCGAACCGAAGATTCCCACGACCCAAAGACAGGATGCATGCTATCATTCGATTAGGGGTCCCAAAAAAGCCGGAGATGACGGGGAAGGGTGTCGCAATGACACGCAGATTTCGCTATATCAGTGGGTACCCCTCCCTGAAAAGCTCAAGAGTGAAGTATCTCCTCTCTATCGCTTCGGCCAGCGCGGCTGAGGGAGCGGGGAAGGGATGGCTTTGGGGAAAAAGGAGATTCGATGAATTTTCTCTCGATTCGTAGACTCCTCGCCGTGGGCATTCTGATGGGTACCGGCCTGGCGGGCTGCGGCGAGAACGCGGCCCCTCCGATGGCACCGCCCCCGCCGGCGAGCACACCGTCGGCACCGGGAGCCACGGACAAGGCCGCGCCGGCCGGTGGCCCCGTCTCAAACGCGTCTCAGGATTCCGCCCGTGGCGGCACCCCGCCCCAGTAATGCTGTACCCTACGCCAACCACCCCGCCGAACCGTCGGCGCGGGTGGAGCAACCAGGACAGTACCGTCATGACACGGACGTTGGATGATTCGTAGATTTAGTCTCGCTCGACAGATCCTTTTATTCTCATTTTCGGAGACTTGGAATGATTTTCCCAGCCTCGAACCGGCGCTCGTTGTTGCGCACCGGTTTCACCCTGATTGAGCTGCTGGTCGTCATCGCGATCATTGCGGTCTTGATCGCACTCTTGCTGCCGGCCGTGCAGGCCGCGCGCGAAGCGGCCCGGCGCTCTCAGTGCGTCAACAACCTGAAGCAACTCGGCCTCGCCATTCACAATTACCACAGCCCTCAGAACTGCTTCCCGCCGGGCTTCCGCGCTCCCAACCCTGGGCTCGCCTGCTGTCAGCAAGGCGCTTGGGGCGGCTGGAGCCCCCAGGCGCAGCTCCTCCCCTACCTGGAGCAAACCCAGATCTACAACGCCTGCAACTTCATGGTCGTGAACCGTGGCAACGGGCAGGGTGAGAGAATCAACACCACCGCCACGACCACCACGATCAACTCGTTCCTTTGCCCCTCCTCGACCCTTCCCACGGGCACCTGGTACGGCAGGAACTGGCCGGGCAACTGTTACTTCGCGAGCACGGGCTCAAGCCTGATGTACCTCGGCGACCAGGCGGCGATCCCCAACGGCATTTTCATGGTTAACGGCCGACCGATCGGACTGCGGGACATCCAGGACGGCTCGTCGCAGACTGTCGCTTTCGGCGAGTGGCGCATCGGCGATTTCAACGACTCGCAGTTCAGCATCCAGGACATTGCCGGGCAGAGCGCTCCCGGAGTCTGGACCGCTACTTCCCGCGACCTGATCGGCCAAACCCAGAACATGCCCCTTGGCGCGGGCTTGATCCAGGGAGCCCTGAATGCTTGTGCCCAGTGCTGGAAGGCGAACAGTTGCCCCTCGCATAACGGCTCCAACGGTGGCGGCACCCAGTTCAGCTTCAACGGCCGGCTTTGGTCCCAGCCGATCTATGCCGTCTCGCTCGGCAACGTACTGGTGCCGCCGAACTCGCCCTACCCCTACTGCCAGTGGGAAAACGGCGACAGTGATACCGACTCGGCCGGCATTTTCGGTTTGACCAGCTTCCACTCCGGCGGCGCGAACGTCTGCATGGCTGACGGCTCGGTCCGCTTCATCAAGTCGTCGGTTAACTGGCCGACCCTCTGGGCAATCGGCTCAAGGGCCCAGGGCGAGGCGGTCAGCGCCGATTCCTACTGACGCAGGCCACGGGCCTGTCGCCTCGAACTTCCAACGCTTGCCGCGCGAGGGAGTCGAGACCTGAGTTCCCTGAGAACCTGGGCTCGCCTCCCTCTTCTTTCTTCGCTCGGATACGTTGGGCCGGCCCTACTGCATCACCTGGTTGGAACGCCTCGGATTACCCCTACTCACCGGTCGGATGATCCGTTTGTCGCGCTCTGGGAGTCCAACGGTGACCCGTCTCGACGATTCGGGGCGTGTGTCTAGAAAGGTGCCCCACGTATGAAACGAACACAAGGCCAACAAGCTCCTCAAGAAAACCAACTTGACACCTTGGCCACGATGTTTCGGGGAACCAGGGACGATGTTGAGCGAAGCGCGATCGCCAAGGTCTAAGCGAAAACTGTCAAAACGCTGATCGGAAGCCGGATGCGGAACGAAATCCCACCGCTGGAAGACCAACTTCCCGATGAGTGGATGCCTGACGAATTCTTCGAGCACTGGTCGCTGACCACTCCGAGACGAAGGACGGAGCGAACCGGTTAAAGGCTGTTGCGGAACGACTCTACTCATTCCACTCCCCGGACACCTCAAAGGCCAGCGTATCCTGGCTCCCTTCCGCCGGCGGGATCCAGGCGGGCAGAGGGACCACGAGCCAGTCGGCAAGCGCCAGCAGATAGACATCATACCGATGGACGAGCCTGAGGAGCTCTTCGGTCGCGACGCCGTCCAGCAACAGGCCAAGGCCCGACGCCTCCGAGGCCGCGATCAGCGCGGGGAGGTCGGCTTCGTTCAGCCGCCCGCGACGATGGGGATCAATCGGGATACTCAGCGCATTCGCCAGGTCCGCGAGCAAGCGCAGACCCATGCGGTAGGTGAGCCTCGCCTGGGCGTTGAGAAGCCCCTCGGCGCCGACGATCAGAAGCGAGCAGCTATCGAGAAGTGTCGCCAGCGCGACCAGCCAGAACTGTCCCTGATGCTGCGCCCGGTAGAACGACAGCACCGGGTGCGAGAGATGACTCTGGAGGATGTCGGCCATCCAGCGCTCCGCTTCGCGCAGGTTGCCGCGGAGAATCTCCGAACTGGCGCTGCTGGCGTAGCGATGCAAGAACCGGATCGCACTCGGCGGCCGCCCGACGCGTGAATGGATCAGCACGTTACCCACCTCGCGCACGCCGTAAGCCTGGTCGAGCAAGGGCATGTACGTGATGATCAACGCCAGGAAGATATAGCCGCTGCCGGCCTCGATCAGGATCAACGTCCGGCCGACCGAGTCGAGCGTGGTCACGTCGCCCAACCCGAGCGTCAAGAACGTGGACCCGCTCATGTAAAGCAGCGTCCCGAAACCGCCCAAGCCCTGGGGCGATTGCAGCCGAGGACCCAGCCCCTGGTACATCAGCGCAAACCCCACGATCATCAACAGCGCCCAGAGCCCGAGCAGGACCATCACCGACAGCGGTCCGTAGACCGACAGGAACGTCAGTCGTAGTCCCGAGTCGCCGATCCTCCGCGCCAGCACCGCCCAGAACCGCCAGCTCCAGCGCGTGAACCGGCCCGACAGCCGCCGCATCGGCGCCACCGTCCGCGGGAGGACGATCGTGGCAAACCCGTCCCACAGCACCGCCGTAAACATCGCCAACCCCAACGCAAATTCCGACCATCGCAACAACATAGCCATGAGATTCAGTTTCTCTCTCGCAGCCCACATTTCGAAAAGGCTGGCGCAACCCACACGCAACGCCCAACCCTATCCTGCCATCATCCCCGATCGGCGTCCCAATTCACGTGAGAATTCCACAGACGATCGGTCGTGTGCAACAGAGATGCTAAATAGCCTTGCTTGATCCTGGGACGTTTCCTTTCGGTATGGCTAGCAAGGACTTGTGATGAGTGAGCTACTTACCCCGCTGGGGACCGCTCCTGTCCGACTCTCGCATCTGGAATCAAGCCAACGCTTCATCTCTCAGCGCGCCCCAAGATCAAGCAAGGCTATTTAGCCATGGACCTCCTTCACCAGCCACACAAGGTGGCTGGGGTCGGGGAGCCGATACCGCAATGGGCGCGGCTGGCTAGCCATGGACCTCCTTCACCAGCCACACAAGGTGGCTGGGGTCGGGGAGACACGACCCCAGCACGCTTCAGACAGCGTCACTGGATCGTGCAACGTTATTTCGTTCGTCCAACCAGGAAGCGAAAGTGAGGTTCCACGAGAAGTCTCAAGATTTTAGTAGTCCCCGGACCGTCTTCTGGTATACGTTCGACGGGGTTCTCGTGACCGATTTGCGCGGAAGGAGCCATCCCGCAATGAGACCGCCGCGATTCACCATCGGCAGGCTTTTGCTGTTCACGGCCCTCCTGGGCATCGGGATTGCGGCACTCCGGAGCCCGTCGCCGCTGTGGGCGAACGCGTGGTTTTCGGTTGTGCTGATGGTTTTGACGATCGCTCCACTGGCTGCGATCTATCGACGAGGCGAGCGGCGAGCGTTCTGGGTTGGGTTTGCATCGTGCGGGTCGTTGTATTTGGTTCTGGCGCTGAGTCCCTGGTGCCGGGAAGAGGTGAGCCCGCGCCTCGTGACCACGGCGTTGCTTGATCTCCTCTACGGGCCATTTGCGCCGCCAGGTCCGATTCCTGCCGCGATTCCACCGCCAGCGGGGTTTTCCACTATGCCGGACCCAC
This sequence comes from Singulisphaera sp., assembly GCA_027451445.1. GTDB lineage: Bacteria > Planctomycetota > Planctomycetia > Isosphaerales > Isosphaeraceae > DAIDJG01. The sequence goes on along the minus strand of DAIDJG010000022.1, from coordinate 3,049 downwards.
TATCGACGCTTTCTTCCCCGATGTATCTGCCTGGGACGCAGGGGGGGCCGCGGGTGCTTCTGGCGAGCGGCGAGGGTCCCGTCTTGACGCCGTCTCCGAATGCGGCGCCGGTGCCTCCGACCAACGGCGACGGGTCCATCTCAACCGTACCCGCCGCTCCCGAGCCCCCGCCTCTGACGGAGCGTAGCGGCGAAGTCGCGCTCATCCCGCCGCCTGGTCCTGTTCCTCCGCCTGTTCCTCCGGGACCATTCACCACGTCCGTCCCCACGCCCATCGCACTCCCCACGACCTGGGAGTCGTGGACTGCGCCCGACCATCAATCGGGCGTGGGTGAGACGCTCGGCGGCATCACCCTGTGGAGCCCGGAGCCTTTCCGGCGGATCGGGCATTGTCAGTTCACCTTGCTCTTCGCCGCACTGGGTGGCGTGCTGACACGTCGGCTCCATGCAACCCGCCACGAGCCAGAGACTCCGGAGACCGTATGACGGAAATCGCCGAAAAGCGCCGGGTTCGTTTTTCGCTCAGGGGGCTGATGATCGTCATCGCCATCTGCGCCCTGCTGCTTGTGCCGTGCGTCTGGTTCCTCCGGCTGATCGAAGACGTGCAACGACAGCGGATCAGAGCAACGCACGCGGCACAGTTGGCTCAGGTTGAGGCCATGCGGGCACGTCTCGAGGCGGAGGTTCAGCGTGCTGCCGCGTTGTCACCGAGCGCTAAAGCGAACGAGGAGGCGCGTTCCGCGACTACCCCACCTGCGACGGAACCCAACGGCGGACTTTGGGCGGCCCTCGGCGTGAATCATCCCGTGTTTGACCAGGGAGCGGTCAAGGATCTGAACATCGAGTTCACGCTGGTCAACGATGGTCCGGAAACCGTCAATCCGAAGCTCACCGAGTCGCAGATCGTCGTGAACGGGAAGGCGCTGGAGGACTCGGCCTTCATCCTGGGCAACGGCCCGCGCGACGGCCGTTTCGAGGCCCTGCCGCCCGGCAACAGCCTCCGGTTCGGCTACGCCCTCGGCAAGTACTTTGAGACTCCCGGCGTCTATCGTGTCGCCTGGCGAGGAGGGAACTTCCAGTCGCCGGAGATTGTATTGCGCGTGCTCAAGGCGCCGGGAGATCGTCAACCGTGAGTTTAGGGACCAGCCAGGAACGATCTTCACGGATCAACGGACAGTCACTCATGGATCTGTGAGGGCGAGGCTCCGTCCGAGCCAGCTTTGATCCTGCGGCGAGTCTTCGAGCCGCAGGATCACCGCGAGCCGACGTCCCCTGAACACACGCGATGTTCCAATGACTCGAAGACTCGTCATCGGAACAAGGCTGGCTCGGACGGAGCCTCGCCCTCCCAACATCTTCGGAAACGTAAAATTTGCTCACTTTACTTTTACCCGCTCGCTCAGGTTGCGAGGATCGCGGAATGTTGCGACGAATAACGGTCGTGGTCTTCAGTACACTCGGCCTGCTCGTATTGCCCGGTCTTTGTTCCGCAGAGGACGCCAAAGCGCCGACGGCACCGGTCAAGAAGCTGATCGAGTTCGGCTGGGATGAGCCGGATACGAGCTTCTTGCGGCAGCATATCGGCACGATGGAGCAGACGCCGTTCGACGGCTGCGTGTTTCACGTGCTCTCTACCGATGGCCAGGGCCGCCGAGAGAACTTCACCTGGCTCTGCTGGAGCAAGCGCGCGTTTACCGAGGCGGAATTGAAGTCGGCGCGCGACGACCTCAAAGCGCTCTCGGTTCAACGCTTCACCCACAACTTCCTGCGCTTCAACACAGCGCCCGGCGATCTCGACTGGTTCGACGACCACGCCGCGATCCTGACCAACGCGCGGCTCGCCGCAACGCTTGCGCGCGAAGGCAAGTGCGCCGGCGTCCTTTTCGACGTCGAGGAGTACCAAGGCGGCCTCTTCACCTTCGCAAAGCAGCGCGCTGCAAAGACCAGGTCGTGGGACCAGTACGCCGCCCAGGCACGGCTCCGAGGCCAGGAGGTCATGCGCGCGTTCCAGGACGGCTTCCCCGGCTTGACCGTGTTTCTGACGTTCGGTCACACCCTTTCGCGCACCGAGTCCGACGGCGGCAAGAAGACGCTCGCGGAATGCGATTACGGACTACTTGCTCCCTTCCTCGACGGTTTGGTCGACGCAGCACAAGGGCGTACGCGAATTGTCGACGGCTTCGAGCTGTCATACGGCTACAAGGACGCCGCCCAATTCGACGCGGGATACCGCCTGATGAAGGAGGGTGTGCTGCCCATTGTCGGTGATCGGGAGAAGTACAATCAGGTCGTCTCCGCCGGGTTCGGGCTCTGGCTCGACTACGACTGGCGGAAGAAGGGCTGGGATGAAAATGATCCGTCGAAGAACTACTTCACGCCGGAGTCGTTTGAGGCGAGCCTCCGCAATGCACTGGCGCGAACCGACGAGTATGTGTGGATTTATACGGAAACACCCCGTTGGTGGTCGGACGGAGGGAAGCGAGTCAAGCCGCCGGAGGGGTACGAGACAGCGATCCGTCGGGCTCGGAGGGATGCCGCTCGGGATCCCGTCGGCCCATGCCATTGCGGGGTGTCAGGCCGTTGACGTAGTCTGGAGCGGTTTTCGGCTGAGTTGCATACGACCGCTCGTCCTCGCCGTTTTGGAGTGCGATCGAACCTGACGTCTTCCGTGCCTCCCCAGTCCGGTGGAGATCCGCACGATGGCCGGCCGCAATTCTCCTCGCCCTTCGACGCAACGCTTCTACGGGCTGATCCCGTGGTTGTGGGCCCGATTCTGCCGGCTCCCCATGGTCGTGAGAGCCTCAGAGTTGCTTTCGCGCTCCCTCCATTCCCCGATGTTCATCTCCTTCATCGGGGCACTCGGAGGCGGCGCCGTGGCGTTTGTCTTTCACTTCGGAGGCGGTGGGATGGTCCTCGGGGCCCTTCTCGGGGCTCTCGCGGGAGCCTCCGTTTCCGCAGGGTCGGCCGCCGAGATGTCGACAAGCGTCGTCACCGAGACGGCAAGGGCGAGCGAACTCTGGGACCCGTGGCTCGACGCCGAGCGAAGCGCC
>DAIDJG010000021.1 GCA_027451445.1 Singulisphaera sp. | reverse complement strand
TGATCACGCCACATCTGTCGTCGCAAAACGCGAAAAACGCATCCATTATTTACATTAAATCCATTAAATACCCCCGTACCGATCGGCCAATCGGGCGTTCTGGCTTTTTCGCGCGCCAGCGCACGTGCTCGATCAGGCCTTGGCGCGCTCCGCGGAAACTCGACGGTTGGGAACTGTCGGCCTGTCCAAACCCGCGCAACTCGGAATCGAAGACCCCGATTTTCCAACGGCTTCCGAATTTCCGATCAACGCTGTCAACGAACGTGAAGACTTCATGAAGCCCGGGCCAACGATCGCGCGCGCCCCCAGCAGACGAGCCGCGACCCGCGACCTCGCCAGGTCCCTCGACCGCTGCGCTCTCGAACCCGCGATCCACGGTTTCCCCGCGGGCTGTCGTCCCGACGGACCAGTGCGTCGAGCGCTGGACGGAGGTGGACGAACGGGCGATGTTGCAAATTGCCGGCCTCAATGCTCCGACCCCCGCCTACCTTTTACCGACCGAGCGCTGGGCACAAACGGCGTGGCGCGCGGTCCGAAACGGGCGTATCTGAACGTTCGCTACTCACTATACGTCCGTCGGCTTCAAATATTCGAAAGAAAAATCCGAGAGCCGACCATTTTTTCGCCTTCTCGCGCCCGGACGCCAGCCAGGTCGGTTCAATCAGCGATGAGGGAGGAGCGGAGAGACACAGGACTCTCGAAAAGTCGTGTTTCCCCGACCCCAATCACCTTGCGTGGCTGGTGAAGAAGGTCTATGGCGAGAGCATAAGACCCGTGTCAGTCCTCCCCAGCCGCCTCTCGCGGTTGGTGAAGGAGCTCTGCGGCCAGAGCCGCCGCGTCGGAAAACCCGCTGCGATGAGGATGAGGATGAAGAATCGACCAAGTAGCGTCCGTAGTTTTTCCCCGTCCTAATCCTAATCCTCATCCTAATCCTAATCCTCATCCTCATCCGCTTCCTCTGAACTTCGCGTCCGGCCGCCCCACCAGCCTCAACACCCGTCCCCGGGGGGGGCTCGGAAACCCAATCCCACGACGTGTCTTCGCCTCTCGGTTCCTCCCTCATCCCTGTCGAAGCGGTGTTTCTTTGTCACGTTGGACCTACCCTGTCCATGGACGCGGTTACCATGTGCGAGAGCGATGAGTTCACGAACACCTGTCACGACCCGGAAAGGTCGACAAGGGTGTTTATACCGGGACCCCCTTACGATAAGCTCCCCGTTGTACGCCGTCCGACGCGCCTCAGGACCACGCCACCATGCGAGACGAACCCTCTCTGCGACGCCAGTGGATCCTGTTGCGGGCCCTCGTATCGCGGCGCTTTGGGCTGACGATCCGCGAGATGGCCGCGGATGCGGGGGTGAACCCGAAGACGATCCGCCGGGACCTCGACCTCTTCCGCAGCCTCGGTTTCCCGCTCGCCGAGACCAGTGGCGCCAACGGCTGCAAGACGTACCGCATCGACGGGAACCCGAATGCGCCTGCCCTGTGCTTCCGCTACGACGAGGCCCTCGCCCTCTACCTCGGCCGCCGCTTCCTCGAACCGTTGGCCGGCACCCCGTTCTGGACCTCGGCCCAGGACGCCATGAAGAAGGTCCGCGCCCTGCTCGGCGAGGATGTCCTCGGATACCTCGACCGCTGCTCGTGCCTCTTCCATCACACCGCGTTCGGCGGCCACAACTACGAGCAGCGTGCCGACCTGATCGACCACCTGCTCAGCGCGATGGAGGACTCGAAGGCCGCCCACATCCTCTACCAATCGGACCGCGCCACCGAGCCCGCCTATCGCGACGTCTACCCTTACGGCTGGATCTATCACAAGCTCGCCCTCTATCTCGTGGCCCTCGACCCCTCCGAAGACCGGGTCAAGCACTACAAGCTCGACCGCCTGGACGAGGTCGAAGTGAGCACGTTCCCCTTCCGCCGGCCGTCCGACTTCACTCTGGAGAAACACCTGCGCCATTCCTTCGGCGTGTTCCAGGGCGACGGCGACCACCTGATCAAGATCCGTTTCGCCCCCGGTGTGGCCCGGTTTGTCGCCGAGACGCGCTGGCATGCCAGCCAGAAGCTCACGAAGCAGCGCGATGGCAGCGTGGTGCTCGAAATGCGGCTGTCGTGCTTTGAGGAAGTTCGCAGTTGGGTGCTCGGCTTTGGGCGCAAGGCCGTCGTGCTGGAGCCCGAATCCCTGCGCCGGGAGATTGCGGAGGAGTTGCAAGCCCTGGCCGAAGCCTACGCCCCCCGTCCCCCGCGCCGCTCGGGCGTTCCCATCCCGTCGGACAATCACCGCTACGGAGG
>DAIDJG010000020.1 GCA_027451445.1 Singulisphaera sp. | reverse complement strand
GATGGTCGCGGTTGTGGTGACCGACTTGTAATCGGTCGCGTCCGTCGGCGTGAACGTCTCCGAGAGGGTCTGCGCACTACCCCCATTGAGAACGGTGTTCGCGGCGGGGGTGTACGCAAAGGTTCCCGGCACCGAGGCCGTTGCGTCGAGCTGAGTGCTGCTGAGCGGAGTGCCGTAGGAGATGTCGGCGGGGTTGGCCCAGGTGATGGCGGGGGTCGCCTGGGCGACGGCCAGGTCGCCGCTGCCACTGCTGTTCTCGTCGACCGAGTCGCCCGCGAAGCTCGCACTGACAGCGCCCGAGGCCGTACCCGCGGTGAAGCCGGCGAGACTGATGTTCGAGAGTGTGGCGATTCCATTCGCGTTCGTCATGGCCGAGCCTACCGAGGTGAGCGTGCCATGGACGTCGAGCGAGAAGGTGACGGTCTTGCCCTCCAGCGGCGTACCCCCGGCGGTCAGCGTCGCGGTCAGACTGCCGTCGCTGCCGTTGAACGTGCCCGACCCGGAGACGGCCGTCAGGCTCGTGGGGAGCAGGACGGTGACGGACATCTGCGCCGACGCGGGTGTGGGCTGGACGGTGCCGTCGTTGGTGGTTGCCACACTGTAGAAGGCGTAGGTATGACCCGGCTGGCCGGTATAGGGCGCCGAGGTCAGGGTCGTATCGCTGAGCCAGGGCGTGAAGGGGCCGCCATTGTCCGAGGCATAAATCGTGTAATTGCTGATGCCTGACCCGGCCGTATTGTCGACTCCGGACCAGGAGACGTTGAACTGGGGCGTTGTGACGGTGGCCGGCTGAGTCGCGACAGCGCTCGTGACGCTATTCCCTGCGTCGATCGTATTGAAGATCTGCGGCGTGTTGATCGGCGGCTGGGTGTAAAAATCGACGGTCGCTTGCGCATTGACAACCGAGCCCGTCGGGTCTGTCGACTTGGCCATCACGGTATACGCGACGAACCCCTCACCAATCCCGTTTGACGTATCGGGAGGCAAAAACCCAACGCTCGGGTCGAGAGGAATTTGCCCGGTAGCAGGATCAATCGTCGTGAAAGTCCAGGTGGCAGTGCCTGTGCGCTCGTCGATCGTGCCGGTGACGTCCACGTAGTAGCCATTCGTTTTGGTCAGGTCAATCTGCGTCTGGTAGAAGGCCGTATTGGCAGGAACGGTGTACGTGGTGCCGCCAAAGCCGAAACTGCCGAGGCGGAAGGATTGCCAGTTCAAACCGGTGTCGAGTTGCTGGGTAATGGTCACCTCTTGCGCAGGGAGTCCTGCGGTAGGCTCGTTCTCGAAGTTGATCTGGTATGGGAGGACTTGATCGACGGTAACAAAGTTGCGATCGCCGAAGCCGGCGGGACCAACGATGCTGTTGGGGTCATGGGGCGGCGACGTGGGCGGCTGGATGTGATGCAACGGCGGCCAAGGCCCGAAGAGGGGCTTACCGCTCGGGTCATTGCACGTGGCTGTCTGGTTGCAAGCGGCATAAGCCGCTTTCGCACGGGTGAACGCCTTCTCGGCCAACAAAAACTGGGTCTCCGTTCCCTGGAGTGCATCTTCCCCCGCCTTGAGCTGATTCCCCTCATTTTGCGCCAGACTCGTCTTGCCCGTAAGGTGATCGAACGCCGTCAGCGCACCCCCGAGCAGTGTAACAACAGTGTTCATGTTGCCGTATGCGCGGTATACGGACAGGTCCTGTGCGCTGATGTTTTTCAGGTTGGTAAGCGCGGCCAAGTCAAGGTAAGCATTGACTCCCGAGAGGGCCGCCGAGAGCGAGTTGGTGATGAGTTGATATTCACTGCTAATCACTCCCAGGAGGCCATTCGAGCTGGACCAGTTGCTCGGTGTTGTAAGATTGTTGTAGTTGCTTATAAGGGACGTTGTGACGTTTGCCAGGTTGGAGAACAGCGGAATGAGCGCGGTCGCCACTCCCAATGCCGTGGGCAACTTGGCGGCGATTGGCAAGAAGGCGAGCTCAGCGGTGTAAACGGATAACACCGACGACGCAATCGCCTCGAAGTCGCCTACCCACGCGGTGCCGTAACCGGTGAGCAACGTTTGGGTGGCGTCATGAATGGACTGCAGGGTTGTCGCCGCCTGTTCCTGCTTGTTGAAAGCGTCGATCATCGCATTGTAGGCTGAGTTGCACTCAGGACAGTCGGGTGGAGGAAGTGGATTCCGATCGCGCCCGTCAATCTCTGACTGGACCCGACTCAACTCGTCGTTCACAAATTTGTACCAAGCATTCGTTTGAGCAGAGATCATGCCGCTGACGCTGGTAACGAGACCGGTGATGAATCCGGTGACGGGATCTGGGTCAGCGACGGGTTGGGGCATGATCGTCCCGGCATTGACGTCCATCCCGGCGGCGACGGTGAGGTTGTTCACGGCATCTGGCGCATATCCTGTGGCAGCGACCACGAGGGTGAGGTTAGTCCCTGTGCCTGTGGAGAGCGTGAAAGACCCGTTAGGCTGCACTGCGGCCATACCAAGAACGTGACCGCTGGCGTCTTGGACCTGGACAGTCGCCGTCGGTATTGGGTTTCCGGAAGGGTCGACGACGATACCCGAGAGCTTCGAGGTGCTTGTGCTCAGGGTAATCGGCTTCGTCAGCGCGGCGCCATTGGTGATCGTCAACGACGTGAGCACGGCTGCCTGGTAACCGTCAAGCACAGTGGTGAGGTCGTACGTTCCGTCGGCGAGATAGGGAAGAACGTAAGCACCATCGGACTGAGTCAAGGCAACTTGCTGGAAGTTGGGATCGCCCGGCATCGTGAGGGACAACTGTGCACCGGCGAGAGGAACACCAGTTGAGCCGGTAACCGTGCCGCTGATCTGCCCCAAGGCTCCCAAGGTTCCGGTCACCGTGGCTGGTGAACTCTCGGTAATCGTCGCGTTCACGGTCGTGCCGCGGTTGTTCGGTCCGAACACGCTGACCTTGTAGTTTCCAGGGACGAGCCCGGTAAATGTTGTTGAACCATTGCCGGTGACGGAGAGCCAGCCTGTTTGAACCCATTGGTCGGGGGCGATCTCGTAGGATAAGACGACATTATTAGTATCGTTGCTCTGCCCCGAGCCCTGGACATTGCATTGAAGCGAGTTGTCTCCGCCCTTGATGTCCTGGGTTACGGATTGACCGGCACTCACGCTGATGCCTGTCACAGCCTGGAAGCTGGGTCCGTCGGCGGTCGCCTGGATGTCAAACGTACCGGGCTGCGTCAGTAAGAACGTGTAAGACCCATCCGTCCCGGATAGAACCGAGGCGATGAACTGGCCGCTCGAGTAGAGTGCCAGCGAGCCGTCAGCCACTGGTGCTCCGTCTGAAGTGAGGAGCATGCCGCGGATACTCTCTGGATAACTCTCCTGTAAATTCACGCTGGCGTTCTGATTGGTGCTGGTGATGGGTACGGTTTGATAGGCACCGGCGCCGGCAATTTCAAGCGAAACGGCGTAGGTCGCTGGTGCGAGACCGGTGAATCGGTAATCGCCGTTGTTATCGGTCACTGTCTGCAACTGCGTCCCGTCGGCTTGTGTCAAGAAGACGGGGATGTTTGCCAGCGCGTCCTTCGTGATGCTATCGGTCACGTGGCCGGTGATCACTGCGCCCGGTTCGACTTGTAACAAAACCCCCGTCGTCAGAGCACCCGCCTGCGCAGTGACCGAAACGGTGTTGGCGAAACCGAGGACCGTTGAGACTTCGATGGTGTAGGTGCCTGCGGGCAAACCGGTGAAATCGAAGTTGCCGTTCTGGTCGGCATTAGCCATAGCGACCTCGGTGCCGCCTTGAAAGGCCTCAACGGCAGCACCCTCCGCGCTGAAGACACTCGAGTCCGAGGTGACGGTCCCTTTGATCGATGCTCCAAGTTGAGGGTTGATCGTGCCCAGACTCGTCATCTGACCCTGATTGATGATGACGTTCGCGAAAGACTGAGTGACGAAGGCAGGGCTTTGGATCGTGATGGTGTAAGTACCGGCGGGAAGACCACCCAGCGAGAAGTTTCCAGCAAACGAGTGAGTTTCCAGATCTTGGAGTGCAGTGACTGCCCCCACGGGTACGGCAGTGATCGTGAACTCGGGATTGCTCGCGACGTCCGTGGGCAAGACCAGCGTTCCGGAGACGATTCCTTCCGGGCTCATGCTAATCGCTTGAGAGACATCGCTGTCGCCCACGCTTACGCCTGGAAGATAGGTCTGTGCCTCTCCCGAAGCTGTGGCGATGAGGGTATATGTATCGGGTGCCAGACCGGGAATCTGATACTGCCCGAGAGCGTTCGTCACGGTGGTATAGGATGTGCCACTGCTCGCGACAGCGGTGACCAACGCGTCGCCAATCAAGGTCGAAGTGCCCGCCGCAGTAATAACCCCTGTCAGAGAAGCACCGCGTGAGAGCGGCACCTTCACTCCCGTGACCGCCTGATCTGATGCAACGTCCACGGAAGCCATCGTTCCGACAATCGCCCCCTGGTACGTAAACGTGTAAGTCCCCGGAGTTACGGTGTCAAAGACAAACGAGCCATCGGTGTAAGTGTTCGTCACGAACACGTCGCCCGTGGTCGTGTTGCTCGCAACGATTTGGACGTTGGAGAGAGGTATCGACAGGTCGGTCGCTTGAACAATCCCACTGATCGACGTACTCATCGAAGCGATGTCATGCTCGATTTGAACGTTGAGCACGGCGGGAACGTGAGATGGATCGCCCGCACTTGCAGGCAAAAGTGTTGCATTTCGATCCAGAAGCCGGACAAAGGTGCCCCAGGTTGGGCCTGCCTGTTGTTGCAGAAGGGAGAGAACGGCAGGCCAATTTGGTGACTGCGTCCAGGTTGAGGCGATCCAATTCGTCTCGATCTGCGACCAATCGATGGGGGTCGTGTTCGTGGTGTCGACCACCGCGTCCTCGATCTCGTTCGAGGTACCGTCGGTTGTGCTACCCTGGAAGTAGATCGAACGGCTTAGCTGTTCGCCTGGCCGGAGCGTGCCTGCGGGACCGGTCGGGCTGACGGCAAGGAAAACCGGGGGATGATCGTACGGGGCCGAGTCGGGTGTGAGGCCCAGATGTGTGCCATCATTTGACTGAACAAAGATCAATGGGGCGCCCACGTCGGCGGTCCCGATGTTGCCGTAACTTTCCGTAGCGATGCCAGTGGCCCCAGGCAGTACGGATGCCGGTCCGCTCAGACTTGTCGAGAGCATTCCGCCCTGACCGGCCGTCACGTTCAACCCGGTCGCGAGTTGAGCTTGCGTGCCCATTGACGACGTGGCGACCACAGAGTATACCCCGACGGGAGCCTGCGTGAGATCGAACGTAACGTACGCCGTCGCCGCATCCTGCACCTCCGCAGCCGTTGAGTCGATGACCTGTCCGCTCGGACCGACGAGTTGGAATGTCGTGCCTCGATCGAATCTCGCTCCATCGATTTCCAGCGTGGTCGGGCCGGTGTTCGCGATGTTCGCGGGGGCGACCGCCTGGACGGTGAAAGGGATTTCAGCCGCAGCGATCGAATAGTTTTCCGGTCCATCGGGAAGGGACGAGCCGTAGGCGAGAACGTAATACGTGCCAGCCTGTGTTGCTGGCACGGTGATGAGTTGGTTTGCACCCTGGGTGGTGAACGCGTATTCCGAACTGCCGCGCGTGGCCATGCTTCCGAAGTTGACGTACAGCTCGTTTAGCGAGTCCGGTGACTCGCTGTTGAATTTGATCTGAAGCGTCTGGCCGGCGTCCACGGTGATCTCGTAAAACGCAGACTGTTTCTCACCGAGAGTTCCGTTGACCGGCGTACCCAGGGTCAGCGCAGGCACGCTGATCGCTGTCTGCGTCAGGGATGCGCTGAGGTTGTTTGAAAGAGTGGTTTCGGGAATGGCGTCGAGGATGTTAGTGCGGACGATGACGTAATAAGAACCGGGGTCGACACCGGGCAACGGGGCCGTCAACGTGCCGGAGTAGCTCGCGCCGGCGGCGAGATCGCGGTCCTCGTCGACCGAGCCGAGAATGGGATCGTTGACGCTCCAGTTCGGGGTCGGCGACAGGTACAGCGTATCTCTCCAGGCGCCGTTGGCCGGGTTGGCGCCGTTGTTGGTCACCTGGTAGGTGATGGTGAAGCTTTGACCCGGAACGGCGTTGGCGGGGATCGTCACAGTACCCGCGACCAGGTCCGCCGGCGGGGTGGGCAGGATCTGCAGCGGCGTGGTGTCGAGCGCCATGACGGGGCTCGATTCGAAGATACTCTGATTCGTATCGTCAACCACGAACACGTAGAATGTGCCTTGCAATCCCGAGGGCAACGAGAGCGACGCGTTCTGTGTGTAGCTCGCACCCGCCGCGAGGCCGCCGTTTTGCGTGACGCTGCCGACATAGATGCTGCTGTTGCTGAAGATCTGGTCGTAGGACAGGTAGACCGAGTCCTGAATCGGGACGTCGCCCGTGCCACCCGCGCCGTTGTTCGTGACGGTCCAACTGACGGCCAGTGGTTGCCCAATGATGACGGAGGCCGGCGCGGTCACGTTGGTGACGGCGAGGCTCGGGCCGGCCGTGACGGTGGTCGGGGAGGGCGCGTCCTGTTCGTTGTTGCTCTCGTTGCTCTCGTAGACCAGGTTTTCCGTCTTTTGGTCCTTGCCCGGCGGTAGCACGGGCCGGTCCACGGCAACGATGACGTTGTAGCTTCCGACCGGCAAATTCGCGGGAATCGCGACGGTCAGCGAAGCCGAGTAGTTGGCGCCGGGCGCCAGCGGATTCGTGCGCTGGAGCGTACCGAGGTACACGTCGGTGCCGCCGCTGCCGATCGTCGTCTTCGTCGACAGCCAGATGTCGTCATACCAGTAATTCGAGTTGGTCGCTCCCGTGCCGGCGTTCGTCACGGTCCATTGGATCGTAGCGCTGCCGCCGGTCTCGACGGTCGTGGGGGCGGCGACTGAAGTGATCTGCAGGTCGGCCAGTTTCTGGGTGATCGCGATGGGCAGGGCCGTCGAGGCGTCGTTGGTGAAACTGCTCTCATACACCGGCGGCGGCGGCACGGGCTGTCCGGGCGTAAGCAAAGGCTCGTTGGTGACCACGAACAGGTGGTAAGGTCCCGACAGACTGATCGGTAGCGGCACCACCTGCGACTGGCTGTACGACGCACCGGCGTCCAGAAGGCCCGAATGGGTGTACGAGGCGAGCAAGATCGCGTTGCTGTCCAGGGTTGATCCAGTGTCAGCGTAGACGTTGTCTTGCCAACCGGTGACGGCCGAGTCACCCGTACCCTGGTTGGTCACGGTCCAGTTCACGATTACGCCGCCTCCGGCTTGTCCGGCCGCCGGCGCACTCGCGGAGGAGACAACAAGGTCGGCCGGCTTCGACGCCACCTGGATCGGGCTGGCGGTTGCGCCGAATTTGCTGGTCTGGTCGAGCTCGAAAACGGAATTGCCGTTGTCCGCGTCGACGATCAGGTAGTAGCTGCCGCTGAGCCCGTTAGGCAGTGTCTCGGTAATCGTGTTCTGGTAGCTGGCGCCGGCGTTGAGCTTGTCATTGTAGGTTTGCTGGCCGAGCGAGATGGCGGTGCTGGAGTTGTAGGTTGCAGTGGGCGAGAGATAAAAGGTATCGGTCCAGATCGCGCTGGGATCGGCCTTGACCGTTGCTCCTGCACCGATGTTGTCGACCTGATAGGTAAAGGTCAGGGCGTGGCTGGCCAGCGCGGTGCTTGGTGCCGACGTGATCGTCGTTTGCAGGTCAGGAGGCGGCGTGAGGTTGACGGTGATGGCGCTGGGGGTCGAGTTAACTTTTTTCGCGGTCGAGCCGCTCTCGAACACCTGACCGTTGATGTCGGTCTGAACGATGAAGTAGAAGCTGCCGCTCACGCCCACTGGCAGGGTGACCTGCTCAGAATCGGTGTAGCTCGCGTTCGGGTCGAGGGCGCCGTTGTGCGTGAACGTCCCCAGCGAGACGGCCTTGCTGTCCAGGGTCGGGTTGGGAGACATGAACACTTCATCAGTCCAGTAGGACTGCGAGGGCGTCGCGGGCTGATAGGGCGTCACCGGCGCGAAACCCACGTGCAGGGGCTGCCCGATTGCGATGGCCGACCCCTGGTTCGTCACCGTCCACGAGATGTTCAACGGTTGTCCCGAGAACGCCTGGGGTGGCGTCTGAACGGGTGCCACGACGATGTCCGGAACCGGGGCCTGAGTCACCGTGAACGGTGTGCTCGCGGTCATGTCGTTGACAGAGTTGATTTCGACGACCGATCCGACGTCGATGAAGTTGTCGAGCGGCGTGTGCGTGAACGAGCGGTTCGTCACCACGTACACGTACCAGGTGCCCGACGCGGAAACCGGGAATGGCACGTTGACGGTCTGGCTGTAGCTTTGACCGGGCTCGAGGTAGCTGGGGTTATTCGCGAAGACCGGCACACCCAGAGGTTGAGTCATGATCTCGTAGCCATCGGCGAAGTCGTTGCCCGAAAGGGTCAGCGTGGGCGATTGCGACAGGAAGACGGCGTCCAGCCATTGCGCTGAGTTCGTGGGCGCGTCCCCCTGGTTGGTCACGGTATAGGTCACCGGCACGGTCGTCCCCCCGACCACGTTGGTCGGCGGCGTGATGCTGGTCACGACCAGGTCGGGAAGCGGCGTCTGGACGACGGTGATCGGCGTGGGATCCACCGTCGTATCGTTCAGCGCGTTCGGGCCCTCGTTGATGCCGCTGGCGTCGGCGACGACTTCGAGGTAGTACGTGCCCGGTGCGCTCGGGAGATAGATCGGCTGCGTGAGCGTCACGGATTGCTGCCCGGCGGCCAACGAGCTGGGATAGTTCACCTGGGCCACGAAGACCGGGTTGTTGCCCTTGGCGTCGCTGGTCAGGAAGATGTCGTCGTTCCAGGGGCCGGTCGCGGTTGCGTTCCCGTTGTTGGCGTCGGTCCAGGAAACGAGCACTTTCTGGCCGTTGAAGCCGGTGCTCGGCGCGCTCACGCCGGTCGGCACCAGGTTGGGAAGGGGCGGCTCGTCGATCGTGGTTGACGTGAAGCCGACGTCGTTGTTCGTGTTCGTTTCGATCAGGCTGTTCGTGGAATTCGTCTTGACGAGGATGTTGTACGTTCCCGTCGTCGAGGCCACGTTTAGCGGCAGCGTGACCGTCAGCGATTGATTGCCGGTCGCACCCGCCGCGAGGGTGCCGATTGCGGACGAGGAGACGGTGCCGAGGAACTCGGCCGAATTGTCAATGGTCGTCTTCGTCGAGAGGTATACGGCATCGGTCCAGCTCGATCCAGTGGGACCCTGGCCGATATTGTCGTCGACCCATGTGACCGTGACCGGTTGACCAAAAATCGGGTTCGCTGAGACTGCGACCGACGTGACGGTCAGGTCGGGAGAGGGGTTCACGCTGATTGGCTCGGCGAAGACGGGGCTCGATGAAGGTTCGGGCTGCCCGCCGCCGAAGTCGGGCGAGACGACCAGGTAGGCGTTGCCGGAGATGGTTCCCGGGACCGTCACGTTTTCCGTGAGCGTGTAGGAGGCGCCCGGGGCCAACGGAGTTGTCGGGCTCGAGACGCTGAAAGAGCCGAGGTCGGCTACTGAACCGCTGAGCGTCTGGTCGGTCGACAGGAAGAGCACGTCGGACCAGTTGTCGACAGTCGCCACGCTTCCCTCGTTCTTCACTGTCCACGAGACCTGGATCGACTGGCCCGGTGTCGCGTTGGCGGGCCCGGTCAAGCCGGTGACGACGAGGTTGGGAGACGAGAGAGTGATCGGCACTGCGTATGTATTGTTGTCCGGGTCGGTCTCGGCCTGGGAACCGGTGTAGTTCGTGTCGAAGATGAGATAGCGCGCACCGGTGGCCGTGGCGGGAATGGTGATGTTCTCACTGTCGGTGTAGGTGTTGTTGCCGGTCGCCGGCAGGCCGGTGTGGCTCGACTCGCTGAAGCTCGTGATGAGTTGGGAGGACGCGTCCAGCGAAGTGTCATTCGAGATGTAGACTGCATCGTACCAGGTGCCGTTAGCGGAGTCTTCACCCTGGTTGGCGACGGTCCAAGAGACGGGGATGGATTGCCCCAGTGTCGCCGTCGCCGGCGCATGGGCGGTGGAGATCGTGAAGTCAGGCGCGGGGGCGCTGACGTGGACGGGGATCGCGTCGATATTGTTGGTGAGGTTGCTCTCACCCTGCCCGGAGCCGTTGGCGTTGGTATAGACGAGCAGGTACTCGTCCCCAGTGGCAGCCGTGCTCGGGATTGCGAGGCTCGCGGTGTCCGAGTAGCTCGCGCCGGCGGCCAGAGGACTCTGGGAACCCTCGTAGTTGTCGGTCAGGAACGTCGCGGTCGCGGAATTGTAAGTCGGAGTCGGAGACAGATAGAAGTCGTCATACCACGAGCCGTCGGCGGGAATGGACCCAATGTTCTTGACCGTGTAACTAACCGTGTACGTATTGCTCAGAAGCAAGACGCTCGTGGGGTCGTTGGACAACGAGGCCGTCGAGACGGTCAAGTCCGGCGCGGAGATCGTGATCGGCAAGGAGACCAAATTACCGGCTGTGCTCGATTGCCCCTGCGCGTGTTCGCCGTCGGCGACGATATCGATGTAGTAACTGCCCGGCGAGAGACTCGGTAGATTGACGCTTTGGCTGACGGTATAGCTCGCGCCTGCCGCCAGTGGCGTGTCGCTATTGTTGCTCGTGAAGTAATTCAGCAGTTCCTGGTCGTTACTCGACGGCGTCGGGTTCTTGGAAATGTAGACGATATCGGTCCAGGGACCCTGGGCGGTTTCGGTCCCGTTGTTTGTGACCTTGTAGCCGATCGGAATCGAATCATTGGTGTTGGCCGAACCTGGAGCGCTGGCGTTCGAAACCACGAGCGCGACATTCGGCACAGTCAGCGTGATCGGAATCGCGAAGGTATCGTTGGCGTAGCTGGTTTCGCCCTGGTCGAACTGATAGACGTTCGTGACGACGATCACGAAGCGCGCGCCTGCGGTGGTGTTGGGAATGGTCAGCGACTGCGTCTGCGAGTAACTGGTGCCGGCGGCGAGTCCACTCTCGGTGCTGGCGTCGAACGTTCCGATCTGGGTGTCCTGGGAGGAGTCGAACGTGGCTGTATCGGAGAGGTAGAATGCGTCAGTCCAGGTGCCCAGGGCGGGGACGGTCCCCTGGTTCTTCACGGTGTAGGTCAAGGAAACCGACTGGCCGTTGCCGACCTCGGCGGCAGTGGGCGTGATGTGGGCGCTGGAAACGACAAGATCGGGAGCCGCGATCGTGATCGGGATCGCCATCACGTTGTTCGCGTCGAGGGTACCATTGCCGTTATCCGACTCGGGCTGGCTGCCGCCCGCGTTGGTCTCGATGACCAGATAACGGCTTCCCGGCGTGATGTCGGCCGGGATCGTCACGTTCGGCGCGGCGGTGTAGCTCGCACCCGCCGCCAGGGGGGAATTGCCGCTGGCGTCGTACTCGGTGACGAATTGCGCTGATGAATCGACCGTCGGTGTGTTGGAAATGTACACATCATCGAACCACTGGGCGCTCGCAGGCACTGACCCCACGTTGGTGACTTTCCAGGAGATCGGCACCGTGCTGTCGACCGTGATCGATGCGCCCGAGGCCGGAGTGGTGATCGACTCCAGCGCCAGGTCGGGGGCGGAAAGGGTGATTGGAACAGCGAACGTGTTGTTGCTGAAGCTGGTTTCGCCCTGTGCGTTGTACGTGGAGTTTTCGACACCATCGTAGTTGGTCACGAAGATGAGGTAGCGCGCTCCGGTTGCTGTCGACGGGATCGTGATCGACTGATTGGTTTCGGAGTAGCTCGCGCCCGCGGCGAGAGGCGCGTTGGCAATTGCGTTGAATTGCGTAACAAATGTGTCGGTATTCGGATCAAACGTTGCGCTGTTGCCGACGAAAACCGCGTCATACCATTGACCGGGCGACGCGACTGAGCCGATATTCTTGACTGTATAGGAGACGTTGATCGGACTGCCCTCGACCGCGGTCGCCGGTGCGGAGGCGGTGGTGAGCGTTAAGTCCGGGGCGGTCAAGGTGATGGGGACGGCGAACGTATTGTTCGCGTAGCTCGTCTCACCCTGACCCGTGACGCCGTTCTCGAGAACAGCCTGGTAGTTGGCCACGAAAATGAGGTAGCGTGCCCCCGTGGCGGTGCTCGGGATGATGATCGACCGATTCGCGACGTAGGATGCGCCCGCCGCCAGTGTCGAGTTTGCATTGCCGCTGAAGCTGGTCACGAACGTGTCGGAGGACGAGTCGAATGTCGGACTGCTGCCGATATAGACCGCATCGTTCCAGGACCCCGGCGCGGCCACGGCGCCGGTGTTCTGGACCGTGTACGAGACGTTGACCGTACTCCCTTCAATCGCGGACGAAGGCGCCGTGGCCGTTGTGACGGTCAGGTCGGGCGCCGATAGTGTGATCGGCACGGCGAACGTGTTGTTCGTGAAGTTCGTCTCACCTTGCGCCTGGAATTCGGAGCTATCCACACCGTTGACATTCGTCACAAAGATGAGATACCGAGCTCCCGTGGTCGTCGATGGGATTGTGATCGACTGATTGGTATCGGAATAGCTTGCCCCCGAGGCCAGCGGCGCATTGGCGCTCTCATCGAATGTGGTCACGAACGTGTCGTTGGACGGGTCGAACGTCGGACTGGCGCCGATGTAGACCGCGTCGGTCCACGGCCCCAGCGAGGTGACGGAACCGATGTTCTTGACGGAATAGGAGACGTTGATCGTACTCCCTTCGATCGCTGACGAGGGCGCGGTCGCCGTGGTGATCGTCAGGTCCGGGGCCGTAAGGGTGATCGGCACCGCGAACGTGTTGTTCGTGAAGTTGGTGTCGCCCTGGAAGCCGTTGCCGAAGTTGTCGATGCTGTTTTCGTTGGTCACGAAAATGAGGTAGCGCGCCCCCGCGGCTGTCGAGGGGATCGTGATCGCCTGGTTGGTGACCGAATAAGTCGCACCCGCGGCGAGCGGCGCGTTGCTGCTCTCGTTGAAGGTCGTCACCGCGGTATCGGTTCCGGGGTCGAACGTGGGGCTGCTGCCGACATAAACCGCGTCGGACCAATGCCCCTGCGCAGCCACCGAGCCGAGATTCTTGACCGTGTACGAAACACTGATCGTGCTCCCTTCGAGCGCTGACGCGGGGGCGCTCGCGGTCGTGATCGTCAGGTCAGGCGCGGACAACGTGATCGGAACGGCAAACGCGTTGTTCGTGTAATCGGTTTCGCCCTGGGCACCGGAGCCGATGCTCTGAACGGCGTTCGCATTCGTCACAAAGATGAGGTAGTACGCACCCGGTGCTGCGGAGGGGACGATGATCGCCTGATTCGACTCGGAGTAACTCGCCCCCGCGGCAAGCGGCGAATTGCTGCTGTGGTTGAAGCTGGTGACGAACGTGTCGGACGAAGTATCCGATGACGGCGTCGTGCCGAGGTACACGTTGTCGGTCCAGTTACCCGGTGCAGCCACCGAGCCGAGATTCTTGACCGTGTATGAGACATTGATCGAGCTCCCCTCAACCGCCGTCGAAGGTGCGGTGGCGGTCGTCACGGTCAGGTCGGGAGCGGTTAGTGTGATGGGCACCGCGAACGCGTTGTTGGCGAGGTTCGACTCGCCCTGCGCGTCGAACGTGTTCCCCGCGACGGCATTCTCGTTGGTGACGAAGATCAGGTAGCGGTTGCCCGTTGCCGTTGACGGGATGGAGATGGCGAAGTTCGACTCCGAGTAGCTCCCACCGGCGGCAAGTGGCGCGTTGTTCGTCTGGTTGATCTCGGTGACAAACGTATCCGAAGAGGGGTCGAATGTTGAGCTGCTGCCGATATAGACATCATCGAACCACGGTCCGAGCGCGGCGGCGGAGCCGGTGTTCTGGACGGTGTACGAGACATTGATCTGACTCCCGACCACGGCCGACGACGGCGCGGTCGCCGTGCTCACGGTGAGGTCGGGGGCGGAAATCGTGATGGGGACGGCGAACGTATTGTTCGTGTAGTCGGTCTCGCCCTGCCCGTGTTGATCCTCGCCCCCGTAGTTGTTGTCGTGGATGTCGTTGGCGACGAAGATCAGGTATTCGCTCCCTGGACCCACGTCAGGAAGTGTGAAGGATTCGTTATTCGTATAGGTTGCATTCGCGGCCAGACCGGATGTGTTGGTCTGCTCGAAGTTTGTGAGATACGTCGCCGAATCGTCGAGGTTGGGCGAACTGCTCAGATAAACCGCGTCGAACCACGACCCCGGCGCGGTCACGCTGCCGAGATTCTTGACCGTGTACGAGACGCTGACCTGGCCGTTGGTGACGGCCGAGCTCGGTGCACTAGCGGTGACCATTGACAGGTCGGGTGCGCTCAACGTGATTGGCGCCGACGCGGTGTTGTTCGTCAGGTTCGACTCGGGTTGGCGATTCTGGAAGAAATCCCCCCCTGAGTCGGCGACTTGATTGTCGTTGGTCACGACGAATACGAACTGGCTCCCCGTGGCGAATGCGGGCAGGGCGACGTTGACCGTATTGGTGTAGCTCGCGCCTGCCGCGAGAGGGGCGAGGTCGTTGGCGGAACTGTTGGTCGGGAACGAGGCCACGAGCGTTGCGGTCTGGTAACTGAAGGTCGACGAATTCGACAGATACACCGAATCTTCCCAGTGATCGACCGTGGCGACGGAACCCTGGTTCGTCACCGTGTAGGTGATGGGGATCGTCGCGCCTTCGACCGCTGTCGCCGGGCTGGTCTTGATCGCCACGGTCAGGTCTGGAGCAGCGAGCGTGACTGGGATGGCTTGAACGTCGTTCGTGTCCGCAGCATCGTCGGTCTCCGCCTGCACGTCGCCGTCGTTCGCGACGACGACCAGGTACTGCGCCCCGGTTGCAAACTGAGGGATCGAGAACGTCTCATTCTTGGTGTAGCTCGCGCCTGCGCCCAGGGGGATGGTGGACGAGGGAGGAAAGATCGTGTCGATCCGGATCGAGTTCGAGCCGGTGCCCAGGGTGGGCGTGTTGGACAGATAAACCGCGTCGGTCCAGGCCGCACCCGCGGAGTCGCTCCCCTGATTCTTGACGGTGTAGGTGAGCGACACCTGGCTTCCTTCGGTGATCGTTCCGGTGGCCCCGATCGATGCCGAGGTTACGCTCAGGTCGACGTTGGGACGAGTCACTGTGATCGGGAGCGACGCGTCGTTGTTCGTGTCGTTGGCGGCGTCGGTCTCCGATTGCACGCCGTTGGTGTTGAGCTCGTAGACCAGGAAGTAGTTGCCGGCGGGGACGTTGGGGATCGTGGCCTGAATCGCTTCGGACCTGCTCGCGCCGCCGGGGAGCGCCGGCAGGATGTCGGCAAACTCGGAGCCCAGCGTCCAGGTGCTCGTCGCGGCGCTGAGCGTTGACGCATTCGCCAGGAAAACCCGATTCTTGTAGTCTGCCGCCGCCGGGTCTGTCCCCTTATTCGTGACGGTCCAGGAGAGTCCGATCGAATCGCCATTGCCCGCAACGACGGTCGTTTGCGTTGCGGTCGGACTCGAGATGGCGAGGTCGACGTTCGGCGCGGTCAGTGTGATCGGCACGGCCTTCACGTTGTTCGCCGTGTTCGATTCCTGGAGGTTGCCATCGCTGTTGGCCACAAACAACAGGTATTCACTGCCGACGAACCCTGCGGGTACGTTTGGCACGGTCACCGTATCGGACACCATGTAGCTGCTGCCGTCGTTCAGCCCGAGTACGACGCTGTGGTCGTTTTGGGTGAGCTCGTAATCGGCCAACTTGTCGAACGTCGGGCTGGGCGCGATGTAGACCGAGTCCGTCCACGAACTCGGGGCTGCGATGTTCGCTCCCTGATTGGCAACCGTCCAACTCAGGGGGATCGTGTCACCGTTGCCGGCCACTGCGGTACTGGGAGCGGTTGCACTGGTGACGGTAAGGTCAGGCAGGTTGGAAAGCAGGGTCCTGGGCTCGAGCTCCAGGAAAGAGAGCCATCGTCTCTGCCGCGTTCCCTTCGGCCGTCGTGGCGTGTGCCTCCTCCGGGTCGTGCCGAGCTCTTCCTCAGGTACGATCGAGCCGCGCGCAGAATCATGAGGCATCGCCATTGATGCTGTCCCTCTTTCATGCCCGTGATGAAGAACGTCCCGAACTCGCTGACACCCAAACCGTTCAAGCGAGCGACCCTGAGGTCGTGAGCACTTCTGCTCCGTGTGACCTATATTGCATCTTATCGATGCAGTATTAACCAAATCTCAGATACCACGATTCGCGAAAAGTAAATCGCACAGCGAGCGATTGCACTGAGATGTTATGGGCAATCGCAATTCCAAAACCAAACCATTCTCGACAAGGCCCCGATGGTCTGGCGAGATGATTTCATGGGTCAGCGACGTATTGCGATTATGTTTGGACCGTCTAACACCAGTCAAGAAAAATCTTGGTATAGTTTCAAAGCGCCACACCTCCCCTTGGAAAGCATTGTAGATGCTGTCCTATAAAAAGTACTTCTCAACGACTTTAATAAAGTTAGTGGTGCAGGTAAAACGCGTTGAGTCTAGTCGGCTATTGGTGAAACCATTTGCCGGATTCCTTCGTGATGAGCCGTCCGACCGCGCTTGTCGTTGTGATAAGTTCATCTCTTGCCGCCCTCTGGCATTATAATGGATTCGGTTGGATTTCTTAGGCTTGCAGGCTGGATCTTGACGGACTTTGTTCCACCGTCTATAGAGTAGGTTGCGTCCTCAAGCATGAGGGCAAAATCTTTCCCATCTTTCCAAATGCGGGGGTCGACCTCCTCTCACCAATGGCTCTGCGCGCGAAGTCTCCCCGCCGAGGGACCTAACAGGTGCACGGATGAACCTGAAACGATTGCGCGAACGGGTGAGCGTGCCGCTCATACTCGCGTTGCTGGCGAGTCAAGTGGCGCAGGCGAACGCGGAAACGAAGGCTTCCGAGCAGAAGCCCAGGTCCGTGCCGGCACCGGGCGGTAAACCGAGTGCCAAGGCAAAGCCGAAGGCGAAGAAGAAACCGATCGCGATCCCGCACATCAAGATGACCGATCGCGATCGCCGGCGCCTGCAAGAAGTGCGAGAGAAGGCCGTGGAACGATCGGTGCGCGTTGTCGAACGTGTGGGTCTTGTCCTCCTCGTTCCGCTCGGCGCTCTGGCTGGGCTCGAAGCCGCCACGGACGGGCAGTTTTTCCCTGGGATGTTCGTCCCACCGCACCATCGGAAGTGATCGCCCATCGATGAGAAACGCACGGCTTCCGGTGAACGCGTCACCGGATTGGCCGTGCGTGGAGAGTAACTCACGTTCGCGAGCGGTCTGCGCTCAGACCTCGCTCGCGGTGCCGACGGCGTCGAGACTCTTGGCGGCGTCGGCGGAGCCGGAGAGCTCGGCTTCCATTTCGCGGAACTCCTTCGACTCGGTCTTGCTCCGCCAGACGGCCCAGCCGACGGCCGCGACGCCGATCAGGCCGCCGAGATAGAGCATCCAGGCGCTGGACGAGCCTTTCATCGCCACGATCGGCGCGATCGCCAGCAGGGCGACCATGTTCATGACCTTGATCAGCGGGTTCAGGGCGGGACCGGCAGTGTCCTTGAGCGGGTCGCCGACGGTGTCGCCGGTGACGCTCGCCTTGTGCGCCTCGGACCCCTTGCCGCCGTAGATGCCGTCCTCGATCGTCTTCTTGGCGTTGTCCCACGCGCCGCCGGCGTTGGCCATGAAGACGGCCAGGAGCTGACCCGAGACGATCATGCCGGCGAGGTAGCCGCCGAGCGCGTAGGGGCCAAGGTAGATGCCAACCAGGATCGGCATCACGATCGCCAGCAGACCCGGGCCGATCAATTCGCCCTGGGCGGCCGCCGTGCAGATGTTGACGACCTTGCCGTAGTCGGGCGTCTTGGTCCCGGCCCAGATCTCGCGGTCGCGGAACTGAATGCGGCACTCCTTCACGATCAGGAACGCCGCACGGCCCACAGCGCGAATCAGCATCGAGCTGAACAGGAACGGCACCGCCGCACCGATCAGCATGCCGATGAAGACTTCAGGTTGGGCCACAGACAGCTTGGCCGCTTCCGCAGCGTATTGCGCGGTGGTCATTTCGCCGATCTTCGCTTCGCTCTTCACGGCGAGCACGGCGATGAAGCTGGCGAACAGGCTCACCGCCGCAATGACGGCGGAGCCGATCGCGATCCCCTTCGTCTCGGCCTTGGTCGTGTTGCCCACGGCGTCGAGGTCGGCCAGGATCTGTCGGGCTCGCTTGTAGTTTTCCTCGCCCATCTCTTCGCGGTCGTAGCCCATCTCGCCGATGCCGTTGGAGTTGTCAGCGACAGGGCCGAAGACGTCCATGCTGATCGTATTGCCGGTCAGGGTCAGCATGCCGATGCCGCACATCGCCACGCCATAAGCGATGAAGATCGCGCTGTATCCTGAGTAGATCAGGACCGAGAGCAGGATGGCCACGGCGATGACCACGACCGCCACCACGGTCGACTCATAGCCGACGGCGAACCCCTGGATGATGTTCGTCGCGTGGCCGGTTTGACACGCCTTGGCCAGCGACTTCACCGGCTCATACTGCGTGTGGGTGTAGTAGCTTGTCACCTTGTTCAAACCGACGGCGAGGATGATCCCGATCAAACAGGTCAACGCAGGTCGCATGTCGAGGCCGCCCCAGCCGAAGTTGGACCAGATCGGCTGACTCTTGGAGAGGATCTCGCCCTTGTAGCTGCCGAGGAAGCTCTTGAACTCGGCGGCGTACTTGGAGGGGTCAGACTTCAGGAGCGCTGTATGTCCGTTTTCCCACTCGGTACGGTCCGCAGTGAATTTCTCGGTCTGGGTATAGCCGCCAAGCGCCTGGGGATACTCCCTGATGTAATTGTCGTCGAAGTGGAGGTATCCCAGCCCGAGCAGGAAGAAGCCCACGACGCTGATGATCGAGCCGAGGATGAATCCCCGGTGGACGGAGTGGAGTGCCTCGTCGCTGGTGCTGTCGGGCCCGGCCTTCACGCTGTAGGTGCTGATGATCGAGCCGACGACGCCGATGGCACGGACGAGCAGCGGGAAGATCACACCTTTATGCCCGAAGCTGGCGTAGCCGAGGATCATCGCGGCGACGATGGTCACCTCGTAGCTCTCGAAGATGTCGGCGGCCATCCCGGCGCAGTCGCCGACGTTGTCGCCGACGTTATCGGCGATCGTCGCGGCGTTGCGGGGGTCATCTTCGGGAATGCCCGCCTCGACCTTACCCACGAGGTCGGCACCGACGTCGGCCGCCTTCGTATAGATGCCGCCGCCGACTCGCATGAAGAGCGCGAGCAAGGTGCCGCCGAAGCCGAAGCCGAGCAACACCTCGTAGGCGTGTTCGCCAAACGCCATGAAGATGACCGTGCCGCCGAGCAGACCGAGGCCGTCGGTGAGCATGCCGGTGATCGTGCCGGTGCGGTAGCCGAGCTGGAGTGCGCCGCCGTAGCTCGTGCGTGCAGCGGCGGCGACGCGGAGGTTGCCTCGAACCGCCAGGCTCATCCCCACGTAGCCGACCAGCCAGGAGAACGTGGCACCGACGAAGAACGCCCCTGCCCTGCCCGCCGGGACCTGCCATCCTTCGTCGCCGCTCGTGGCGAAATAGAGGATGGCCGTGATCAGGAAGACGAGGAAGATGATCGCCTTGAACTGGCGCCCGAGGTACGCGTTGGCCCCCGACTTGATGGCGCGGCCGACCGTGCGCATCTTTTCGGTCCCTTGATCGGCACCGATGACCTGGAAGACGAGCAGCCCGGCGTAGATCAAGCCCGCAACGGCGACTCCGAGCACGACCCAGAGGGCGATTTTCTCGCCCTGCGCGTACTGTGGGTCGTTCATGAAGTTGAAGAATTTGAACTCTTTTTCCGCAGGGGCCGGGAGCTGTGCCGCCGCGGGGGGAGCTTCGGATAACTGGGCCAGAACCCGGCCGGGAGCGGAAAACAGGGCGAGCCCAACGGTCAGAGCCAAGAATGTGTGCCAACGTCGCATCAGAAACGCCTCCGCATCCTGGGTGCCTCGAGGGAGAGAGGGGGGAACGAGCGCTAGCCGTCGTGATCTGACGAGGGGGATCTCGTCCGGCGTCGCGGTGCGTTCTTCGAAGATCCGAGGTTCATTCCTCAACTGATGCCGGGATTCCAACCGGCGACACTCAGGATTAGACACAACCGGTCTCCCGTGGGGAAGGGAGTAGGTCGGGAAAGCAAGGCGGATCTGGAGAGGATGTGTGGGACGTGGGACGGCGAGTCGAGCCTGGATGAGGCGTGCAGGCCCCTGAGCAGAACGATCATTGACGGGTCGTCTTGGAGAATTTGACCACGTCCAGATACCGGTACTGGCCACCGGTCGAGGCCGCCATCTTGCGCAAGGGGGCTGTGGCATAGGCGATGTCGGCACCCACGCCGAACTCGATCGCGTGGATGCGCGTCTGGCCTCGCTCGGCGAGGATGTCGCCGACGTCCTTGTGGGTCATCTGCGCAGCATCGGTCAGAAAGAAGATGACCTCGGGCTGGAACGCCAGGGCCGTGCGCAGGGCGAGCATGTGATCGGTGCCCCCGACCGGCTCGATCGCCGAGAGCTGGGTGGCCACCCGCCCTTTGTTGACGCTGGTCGCGGGCATCAGGCCTTCTCGGCCCTTGGCGTCGGTCAGGGTGGTGGCCTGTAGGCTGTAGAAGATGACGCAAAACTTGGCGTCCGGAGGGAGCTGATTCAGGCTGGCCATGAGCTCGCGCTTGGCCATTTCGAGTGCTCCATACGACGCCATGCTGCCGGAGCAGTCGATGACGTAGGCGAACGAGCCGGCGTGCTCGCGAGCGCCGAAGAACTCGGTACCCGGACCGATCCCCCGCCCAATGCCGCCGCCGGACCCGCCCCCCGAGCCGCCGCCTCCACCCAGGCCTTCGCCCGGCAGTACGCCGAGCCCGGTTGTGCGGGGGCCGGGGAGGGTCAGCTCGCTGCGCGTGTCCGGTGTGGGATTGGGCAGGATTTCTGCCAACAACGCGTCGGCGGCCGCGTCGCGCGTCATGCCGCGCTTGGTGGTACCGCTGGCCGACGGGATCGCCTCCAACGCTCCGACGCCACCCATTGCGCCGGGCGAGCCGCCCGCTTCGTGGGCCGCGCGGTTATCGACCGGATCAAGCTCGCCTCGCAACGTATGGGGCAATTCCGGGCGCTCGGTGGCCCGGACGCTCAGGGCGAGCAGCGAGGCCACCACCAGCAAAAGCGCATGGAGGAACAGCGAAACGCCGAGCGATCGAGGGTCCGTGAGGGGCGAAGGGTTGAGCCAGGACTTCCAGCGCTTGCTTGGCAAGGGATTACTCCGGGGGTTCGTTCCATTCTACGCGGGCGGCGCCGTTTCGGAGCACTTGATCGTTGAAAATCGGCTCCGGATCGGGCACATGCTCGCGAAAAGGCCTGCGCGAGGGAAGCCGGAGATGCTGCCGCACCAGGACCAGCACGACAATCGCGGCCAGCACGACGCCTAGCGTCCAGTTCCAGGGCGAGAAGACATGATCCGCCCGATTCGAATGGACCGGCGCGGGCGTAATCACCAGCGGGGGATGGGGTCCAGCAATCAGGGGGGCGAGCCGTGCCTCGTTACCCTGGTATTCGATCTGTCGCAGGTACGTACCCTCGAACCGAACGGTGTCATCGAGGTTGCTTGTCTTTGGGCCGGTCTCGGATGGAAACTCCACGCACATCAGGTTGCCCGGCGGCGAGACGATCCAGGCCTCGCAGAGCGCGGGGAAGACGCCGTAGGCGCCTTGCTGGAACCGCCGAACGATCCGGCCCGTCACGATCACGCGACGGCCTCGATAGGTCTCCGGGTGGTCCCAGAGCTGGCGAAATCCAACGGGCACGGCTGGCTCGGAGGCCTCGCCCCGCCCGCTGATCGCGGCTTGAAGTGCGGGCAGGTCGGCAAGTCCCAGCGGTCCTTGCTCCTCGCCGAGGCACGGGGAGACCCCGATGGCGCAAAGGATGGGAACCAGGATCCCCAACGTCTTGCCGGTCATTTTTGCCCTTTCGGCTCCGGCGTGATGCTTGCGGGATCGGACAGGCGGACCGCCGCGACGCCAGCCGCCGAACAGGTGGCGATGACCCGCGCGGCCTCTTCGTAACGCAGATGGTCGTCGGCGACGAGCCGGACGCGGAGCGGTCGGCCTTCCAGGAGCCGGGCATAGCGATGAAGGCGCTCACCGAGGGTCGGCAGGTCGGGAACCGACGCGTCACCCAGACGTACGGCCTTGAGATCGCCAAGCTCACTGGCTTCCGCGCGGACCCAGAGGTCGTTCTCGAGGTCGGTGTCGACCTGCCGGGCGGCTGTCGGCCGGGCTTTCCCCTGCGGTGCGCCCGGGAGCGCGGCGGGCGTTGCCGGGAGGTCGAGGTCAAGGTGCGTCTCGGCCGAGGGGGCCTGGAACGTCAGGATGAAGAACGCGAGGAGCTGGAACGCCATGTCGAGCATCGGCGTGACCGGGAACTGCACGCCCTCGTCGGCACCCATTCGGCGCGCGCTTCTGCGCCCCGTGCTGCGAGTGGCCAGGCTGCTCATGGCTCCCGGCTCCGCAAGGTGACCAGGCTGAAATGGGCGAACCCCCGCTCCTGGGCCTGCGCCAAGGTCCGGCGGATGGTGCCGTACGAAGCGTTACGATCGGCCCGTACAACGACGATCGTGGGCAATTCCTGGACCGGGCCGCCCAGCGTCTCTTGCCCCTCGCGCCGTTTTCTCGCCTCTTCGGCCCACCAGCGTTCGGCCCCTGGTCCCTCCAGCGTCTCGTTGCTCAGAAGCAAGCGGCCGCGGGCGTCGAGCACGACGGTCAGGCGATCGAGCGCCAGGTCGGCCCCTGGCAAGGCGGCGGGGGTCACGGGAAGATGGACGGTTTTCGTCGAACCCTCGAGCTTCGTGCCGAAGTGGATCAGCATCATGAAGAACGTGATGAGCTGGAGCACCACGTCGAGCAGCGGCGTGAGGTTCAACTGAAAGGCATCGGAGTCTCGCCGAGCGCGACGGAAGGACATACGGCCTCGCTTCAGCACCGCCAGTGAAAGATTTAACTCCCTCCCCCCTTGTGGGGGAGGGCTGGGGTGGGGGGTATCGCGCCTCCCTTGGCTACCGGAACCCCCCCACCCCGGCCCTCCCCCACAAGGGGGGAGGGAGTATTTATGTTCCTGCGTTTCCGAGGTTTACCACTATCTGGATGATCTCACGCTTACACTCGCCCCTCGTCCCCGAGCAAATGCTGACTCGACCGGAGGATGCGGTTCTGCCGGGTCTGCGCCGCGGCGGC
The DNA here is from genome assembly GCA_027451445.1 of Singulisphaera sp. Classification (GTDB taxonomy): domain Bacteria; phylum Planctomycetota; class Planctomycetia; order Isosphaerales; family Isosphaeraceae; genus DAIDJG01. The sequence continues at coordinate 42,475 of DAIDJG010000020.1, read as the reverse complement.
CGCGGGGGTGGTCCTGGCTTCGAGGTCGGTCAGATTGGCGTGGCAGAACGGGCACTCGACGACCTCGATATGGAACTTCACGTACGCGGTGTAGTCCGGATCGAGCACGTCGAGCAAATAGCTCCCCAACTGCTGCCGGCTCGGGCAGGTCAGGCGCCCCCTCCGCCAGATGGCTCCCAACGTATGAAGTTGGCCGTCGCCTCGATTCGCGCGAACGTCCTCCAACCGCGCACGCAGCTCGGACGAGTCACGCAGCGCCTTTTCGACCCGGGCCGACTCCTCCGCTGGGAGCGAGTCACTCAGATAGGCTCGCAGCATGGCGTCGTCGATGATCGTCGCCTGGTTCATCCGTCGCGCCCCGGGTTCGGAGCCCCCCTCGTTCGCGTCAATCGCCGCCGAGCTCTTCGAGACTCAACCCGGCCTTGCGCGCCATGTCCTTGAGCCGGGCGATGGTCTGGAACTTGTAGCTGGCCACGGCCTGTTCGGTCAGGCCAAGGTACTTGGCGACATCCTTGTTGGCCAGCCCCTTGACGATCAGCAGTTCGAGACAGCGCAGGCGGTCGTAATCGTTCCGGGCGAGCCATTCCTTCACGAGCTGGCCCAGCGCCTCGGTGAGGAGCCGCTCCTCGGCCTTTTGCCGCTCACCGCTCCGGGCGATGCTCGACGCCGGCCGGCCGTCGCCCGGCACTTCGTCCAGCGGCCGGCCGTGATCGTCCGACCCGAACTGGTCGACCGGCCGCCGCCCTTGCTTGCGGAGGTGGTCGGTCAACTTGTGCGCCGCGATCGAGAAGAGGTAGGCCTCCATGTCCCGTTTCTCGTCGTAATGCGGCAAGCTCGTGAGGAACCCGATAAAGGTCTCCTGCACCACGTCCTCGCTCGCGGCCCGGTTGCGCAGTCGGCTGTCCACGAACGCCAGGAGCCGTCCCTCATACCGCTCGATAAGCTGGCGCCAGGCCGTGGCATCCCCCGCGCGGACTTGCCGGACCACCAATGCCTCGGCGTCGGAGATGGCCATCGGGTTGGGTCGCCCTCGATCGTTCGCAAAGGGACCGGCGCGTGTGCCGGGTCTTCGTCAAGACCACGGGGTCTATTCTAAACATGCCGGCTGCGTTTGCCTACGGATTCGAGCGGGCGGCTCGTTCCTTCCCTCCGCGTCGAATCGACTCCCAGAACTCCGCCGTCACCACGATACGAGGACTGGGGTCGTCCAACGCCTCGAAGACTTTGGCTTCGATTTGATCCCATGTGTGAGGCTCATACGGCTCAGGGCTGGACGAGCGTTTGGCCTCCTGGGTCGCGATCGCCACCAGGTAGGCTTCCGCACCTTGGTGTCCAGCCGCCTTTGCACGCTCTGCTAAGACGACGGCGAGTTCATCGGGTAGTTCGATGATCAGACGCGTCATGCTTGGAGGCTCCCGTTTCGGCATCCACAAGCAACCCGCGAGTGTAGCGACGTCGTTTCAAACCAAGAGCTGATAGATCAAAACCCCCGCCGCACCGACTCCCGCCGCACTCGCCAGCCGGAGACGGTTCGTGTAGTAGCCCTTGGTCGCCTCGTCGGCTCGGATGTAGCCGGCCAGGGCAGCGAGACAAGCAATGATGAACGCGAGGATGCCGCCGAGAATCGCCAACCGGCGTGCGACGAGCTCGTGGTGGTACGTCTGGAGGATCTCGGTACGGCGGTGCGGACCGAGATCGGCGGTGATCGTGGCTTCGTAGAGCGTCACGCTCTCGCCGTCCAGGTTTTTCTCGACACTCCGGACCTCGGTCTTGAGCACGAGGGCGTCGCGCAGTCTCGCGGGGACGTCCCATGAGGAGGGAACCTCCGGAGCGAGCCACTTCGCCAGCGCCTCGTCCAGTTTCTTGCGTGCGTCTTCCCTGGCCCGATCCTCAGTTACGGAAAGCTGCCCGGTGATCTCGCGTGAAACTGCCCGCACCGGCGGCGTGGTCACCGGCGGTGGCAACACCCGGGGCGCAAACCGGCGGCGGGCCGGCGGGCCGGGCGCGCGACGCGGTGTGGCATTGGGCGGCGCGATCTGGGCGTCCGTCACACGGCTACCGGGCACGATCGGCACGGGGATATCGCCAACCGCCTCATTAGCGACGGGGGGAAAGCCCTGGTTTTGGTCGTTCAGTGCATAGAGTGGTCGCATGGGTGGCGGGACCGATCTCGGCGGAGCGTACGCCGGCGACACTGCGCTCGCCTTGAGCCAAAGCACTGAGACGACGAGCCACCCGATCAGCATCCCGAGGAAGAAGCGTTTCATCGCAAACTGATCCTTGCCGGGTCCGTGAAAATCCAAGCGGACGCTCAGGCCTTAGAGTCAACCGTTGAAGTTGGGCCGGGCCGGTCGCCTGCATGACCCCCGGCACCATATACTCAGGCGATCTGGGTCTTGGGACGATTCTTCTGGCTCCACCGTGCATACGCCGCAGCGCTTGCACTCCAGGGGCTGACCAGTTGAGTGACGACGGCGATCAAGGCGGTCACCGCAACCCCTTGGGGCTGCTCATACGGCCAGAACGGCAGCAACAGAGCCCCGATCGTCGTGGCAAGCACCGTCGACCAGATGCGGAAACGTGCCTTGCGATCGCGTGCCGCGAGCTTCCACCAGCCGTTTGCGAAATAGAGCAAGCCGAAGTAGCTCAGATGATGAAGCGGCAGAGTCGCCTGGTCGAACACTGACGAGATCCGGACGAGGTCGAAGTGCAAATCCCGAAGCGCATTCCCAGGCGTCAGGCCCACCCGAACCCATTCGCTCAGACCCAGCCCCGCCGCACCCAGACCGACGCCAACACAGAGGAAAAGCAATCGCTTTGTCGATGACTCGATCGTTCGCCCTTCCATCAGCTTGGAGGGGATCAGGATGCCCCAGGTCCCAAGCATCGCCATGCCGGCCAGGTAGGCCAGTTGCTGCGGGTTTCGCGACACGTCGATCCCCAGCATCGCTGCCACGGGAACCGCCAGCAGCGCCGAGAGGAACGTCGCCCAGATCATCGAGCTCGCCAGCTCCGCCACGCGAATCCGAGGACTCGGCAGCGTCGGGGGCTCGAGCGGGACCGCCGGCGCGACGGGTCGCAGGACGACCGGTTGTGGGGCGGGCCGTCGCTGTGCGGCCTGGCGTGCGCGCCGCAGCTCTTGCTGCCGGCGCATCTCGGCCCACTGCGCCCGGAGCCGGTTCGGCGCCGGGCGGGGCTGCCGCCCCTGGCGTGGCGGTCGGGTCTCCGGGCCAATGTAGAAGACGGGTTCATCCATCCCGATCCGCAAGATGTCTTCCTTCACCTCGGGCTGCTTGGGCGGAGCCTGGCCGTCGCCGATGAACCGTACGTCCGGCTTGCGAGGTGCATCGTCCGAGGGAAGCAGGTCGTAAACCCGCGATGGCCGGTGCACCGGGTCCTTGGCCAACGCCCGACCGACGATCGACCGGTACGGCTCGGCGAGCGGGGAGAGGTCCGGGCGGGCGGTCAGGTGCTTCATGAGGATCTCGCCCACCGACTCGCCCTGGAAGGGGACGTTGCCGGTGAGCATCTCATAAAGGATGATCCCAATCGCGTAGACGTCGATCGGCTTGTTGTACTTGCCCGACGCGATCTCGGGGGCCATGTACTGGCACGTGCCGATGCTCTCGGAATGCCCGGTCGCCTGCCCCGGCGTGATCAGCTTGGCGAGTCCGTAGTCGCCGATCTTGACGATCCCCTCTTCCATGAAGATGTTGGCCGGCTTCAGGTCGCGATGGACAATGCCGTGGTCGTGCAAGTACGCCACGCCTTCCACCAAGCCCTTGAGCCAGTGGCGTACCTCGTCGAGAGGCATCCCGTTCGGGTGGCTCGCGAGCGCCTGGGCCAGGCTCGGACCGGCGACGTACTCCATGACGACGAACGACTCACCCGCGTCGTTGGTCTTCAGGTCGTAAATCGTCAACAGGTTGGGGCACTTGAGGTTCATGCACTGGGCCACCCCCCGGCGCTCGACCTCCAGGTTATGGAGGATGAGCTTCAGCGCGACTTCCTTGCCGGAGTCGGAGGTGGCGTAGTAAACCTCGCCGAAGCCGCCGCGGCCAACGGCGCGTTTGATCGTGTAGCCGTCGAGGGGACGGGCTCCCGACCCAAACGTATAGCGGTGGACCCCCTGCGGGCTGTTCATGGGCATGTCGGATGACCCCGCGGGCCGTTTCGGGCCCGACTCTGGAAGAGGCTCGTAGGCAATCGTTTCGGTCAAGGAAGCATCGGGAATGTCTTGGGCCGTCGGTCTCATTCCAGCACCCCAGAAGCTCGAAACCACGTCCGGAAGGTCCGCCTGGCGTTGTCGGGCTCTTCACAAAGGAAACCACCCCACCCCCGACGCTGCGATTCAACCCCCGAGTTTTGGACGATTCTTGCTGGTCGTTCCGGATACATTCTTTCCGAACCGGGGATTATTGGACTTTTTCACCCCTGATCTGGATCTGTCCTGTCGCCGTCTCGATGTGCCATGGAATTAGACGGTTTTCGGCCCCAGACTCTCCAGGCTGAACGAAAATCCTTCCCCAAGCACGTTGGAACGGAGCGTCAAGGGGGCGCGTGCGGAGCAAGCGCGGCCGTCGACCTCGAACGCGCCGGGAGCCCGGCACCAGAGCGCAGTCCCTTGCCGATAGACAACGACCGGGGCATTCAGGTTCTTAGCCGGAATGTGTGCCTGCGGTGACGGGCCGATGATGCACGTGTCACCCATCAGCAGTACCCCGTCCACGGCCAAGGGGAGCCGGTGCCGGCTGAGGACCATCAACCGTGCCGTCGCGCTGACGGGGCTGGGCTGACGGAACTCGAGCTCGACCGTTGGCCCCAGGCGGATCACATCCCCATCACGGAGGGGAGCCGCATCGACTTTCTTGCCGTTCACGTACGTCGGCTGCTGAGCCCGAATCATGTAGCTCTCGCCATCGCGAACGATGGTCGCATGGGTGCGTGAAAGATCTCCCATCAAGGGGACGTCAGCATGGCTGTCCGCGCCGGCCCGGCCGATGATGACCTGGTTATCGAGGCAGACGAGGTAGCCTCCCACAGCGTCGACCCACATGAGAAAACGGCCGGTCGGTCCCGGATCGCCGGAACGGACAGGTACCCGAGCCGGAGCGGGCGCCGCCGGCCTGGCCGGCAGGGCGCGCGTTCCTGGCCCAGGCGTGGAGTTGAGCCAGACGATCCCTTCCGAGGACACGGCCTCTGGCCGCTCGGCAACGACCTGGGGCACGCGGGCCCCGGGTTGCGGGAACGCCGCCTTGGCCGCCGGCGCGATCGCCGCGATTTGCTGCCAGGCGTTCGCCCGCGACTGGCGGGCGGCCGGATGTTCGGGCACCGTATCGAGCACGGCCTCAGCCGCCGCGAGGATTTCGGGCCACTTGCCCCCGGCCAGCGCCTGGTAGAGCGCTTCGATCTTGGGCACGGCGGCCTTCTGGCGGGCCTCCAGCTCGGTGCGGGCCTTTCCGAGCGCGTCGGGACATTGGGCCGCGGCGAGCCGCTCGGCGCGGTCGAGTTGTTCCTGGGCCCGGCCGAACTCGCCTCGTCGTTGCTCGTCGAGCGCGGCCTGCCACGCCTCGGCGATCTCTCGAGTGCGCCGGAGCGACGGCCCGCTGACCTTGTGCTTGGCGAGACCCTCGATCCGATCGACGACGCGTGCCGGTTCACCGGCGTCGAGGTCGGCCCGGATTTCGGGAGCGACCAGGTCCGCCAGGCTCAAGCGTGCCGCGGCGAGCGCGTCGGGAGGCGCTCCGAGTCGTTCGGCGAGGTCCAGGTCTTCGACGGCCCCCGCCACGTCGTCGGCTCCCCCTCGGCGCGAGGCTCGCGCGATCAGCTCGGGAGCCAGCCGGTTCCGAAGCTGCACGGCGTGATGGTGGTCCGCGACGTCAGGCCGGCTCACCAGGGCGAGCGCCTCACCGTAGCGACCCGCTCGAGCGGCTTCTTCAGCCTGTCGCAAGACGATTCGCCATTGTCCCAACATGGTTCGATTGCCACCCGGTTTGACCATGGGGGAGTCTTACTCCACCGTGTTGCGGGGAGCACCCGCCGTGTCTTGTGCGTTCATCTTCCGCAAGTCCCGAATCACAATCCAGCCCTACGCCCCAAGGGGACCGCCGCCCCGGCATCATGTCGTCGTTTCGAGCAGGATGCCGGGGCGCTTGAGACCGAAGGATCCATGGGCATTCTACGGGCGTGGCCGACTTTTTGATCGAAACGACCGATGCGGGAATCCCTTGCGCTCATCCTGCATCAGACCTTTCGGATCTGCCATCGGCCACCGCCTATTCGTTACAGGCTCTTATCCGACTTCACATCCTTCGAAGGAGCGCCGAGCTCGTCTTCGATTTCCTTCACGACATCGCGGCTGGGCTCGATGAAGACGGGGATCGCGGGATCCGCGAACCGGCCTTCGACCTCAGCCATCCGAGCCTGGACCTCAACGCGCTTTTCCAGGTCCGCGAGATTGGCCCGGGCGGCGGCGAGCTGGCTGTCGTCTTCCTTGAAGTTGAACTCATTCTTCTGCTTCGCCGCCTCGATCTGCTGGAGCCGTGCTTCGATGGAATTCAGCTTGGCGGCCATCTCCCGGCGCTGGCTCCTGAGGGTATCGAGCTGCTGATGGGCCGCTTCCATGATCTTCCGCTTGGTCTTGAGGGTTGCTTCCTTCTCGCGCAGCGTGCTCGAGTTGATGCGATAGTGGTCCCACCGGCGGGCCAGCTCCGCCTTGACCTCGTCCGTGGTGTAGCGGACGTTGCCAGTCAGCTTGAGGTCACCCGTCTTCACTTGGTCCTTCAGCGCCATCAGCGCGTTCTGCTCCTTGTCGAGATTCGCCCGGGTCAGCGTAATCTCGCGCTCGAGTTGTTCACTTTCCACCTCAGTGCGGAAATAGACCTCCGCGGTTTCCTTGATCGGCTTCTCCAGCCGCACGATCTCCTCACGCGCCCGGTCGATCTCAAACTGGACCGGCACGGCATCATGCGCGTGCCCACGCACCTTGTGGAAGGCCGTCCGCACGTAGCTCGGCGCCGACGTGCCAAACGCCAGATACAGCGCCCCGGCCGCCAATGCAGCCCCAAGCACACCCTTCTTGATCATTGAGCAAGCCATGCTGTTTCTCCTAAATGCCCGAATTGCCTAACCTACGGCCTTGCGGTGAGTTGTTGGGGGGTACCAGAGAGGATTGAGTAGCCCCCCATGAAGGTCATTCGAGCGTCGGTTCCCAATATTTCGTCGAACTTCCGGAAAATCGCCCACCGTTTTGGCGTCTCCGTCCGTCTCCATAAGGAATTCGGAGGCGGTGGCGGTTTCTTGGGGCCAGATCGTGGGGGAATTCTTGGGAAAACTGTGCGAGCGCGGGCGCGTCGAAACCGGCAGGCGACTTGGGTCGAGCCTGGAGCCTAATCCCCTGCCCTGGGCCTGCCCGACTTGAGTCGTTGCAATGTGAGGTGCAGAGTGCCTCACACCAGGACGTTGCGGAGCCGTGATTGAGCAAGGCGCACGTAATGCGTGTCGAGGCCGGTGTCGACGGCCTCGCGGTAGCGGGTGCGGGCTGCGGATTCATTGCCGAGGCCGCGAAGGGCCTCGCCGAGGTGGTAGTAGGCGATCGGCTTGTCAACCGGCGTGGGAGGGAGAGCCAAATACTGCTCCCAGAAGTGGAGCGCCCTATCGTAGACCCCGAGCGCGAGCGCGGCACGGCCGAGATTGCTCAGGATCACGGCGCGGGTGTTCGGGTCCTGGGCGTACTCCGCGAGTCTTGGCTCGAACTGGTCGAGCCCCTGGAGCGCTTCATCACGGTGACCGCGGAGGGCCTCAAAGCGCACGTTGGCAGTGTCGCACCAGAGCGTGAGCTTCGCATCGCCTCGCACCCCGGCGCGGGCGGCCTCCAGAAGGGCCGGCACTTCGTCGAGTTGTCCTTGATCCATGCGCAGCCAGGCCCGGCCATAAGCGTAGATGCCTTGCATCATCTGTTCCGCCCGAAGAGTCGGGTTGGGATCGGTGCGGGTTGCGCGCATGTTCGCGGCGAACGCCTCGTCGAAGTTGCCCCACGAGCGGAAGATCTCGTAGCGAATCGTCTCGATATGGCGGGTGTTCTGGATCGCCGAGGCGCGGTCGCACGCGGCGAGGGCCTCACGGAGCTGTCCTCGCTTGCGTTGCAGTTCCGCGAGGTCTGCCAAACTATCGGCGATCTTGGCATTGTCGCCGGATTTTTCGGCCAGGGCGACCGCATGATGGCGGTGGACCTCGGATTCTTCGAGCCGGTGAAGCGTGGCGTACGACGCGGCGGCCTGGCGGTGCATTAGATAGAGGAGGTCCGTGCCCTTGAGCACTCCCAAAGCTTCCTCGGCACGCTGGGCCGACTCTTCGACACGGCCCGCCATGTAGAGTGCTGTGGCCAGTTGGGCGGTGAGCAAGCCGCGCGCGTCGTTCGGCCCTGCCGGCGCGATGGCCAGCCCCTCTTCGAAAGCGCGGCAGGCTCCGGCATGGTCGCGCTGAGCCTCGAGCTGACGGCCGCGCGTAAGGTACCAGGACGCATCTTGCGTCGATCCCTGCAAGTCCGCCTCGGCCTGACGGCGCTGTTCACGGGCCTCGTCGTGCCGGCCCAGCATTTCGAGCGCTTCGGCGAGCCCTCGGCGCACTTCGGCCTTCGTCGGCGTCGGGACGAGCGTGTAACCGAGGATCGCGAACCCCTGATCGGCCGCCTGTTCGTATCGGCGTTCCTGCTGGGCCAGCCGCATCAAGTCGAGCCGCGCCTGCACCTTGATCGCTCCGCCGAGAAGCGATGGCGTGGCGACCACCCACTCCAGATAGCGGCGCAGCCGGGGACTCCGCACCCTGCGTCGGGTCAATAGATAAGGAATGATGCCGAAATATAAGAGGTGCACGAGGCAAACGGCAAAGAAAACCGTGCGCAAGGTGCGCCCCGGGTTGCCGAACAAGTAACGGTAAAGCATGTCGTTCATGGGGACCTCTCGACCGCCGTGAGTCCGATTCGATCTCATCGTTCAGCGCCCGCACGTGCCGGGGATTTTAACGCGACGAAATCCCTCAGTCGATGAGCAAGTGGCCGCAAGCGCGTTGAACCTTTCGAATCAATATGCGAGTAAGTCGCAGCCATCGCCCAGGCGCTTCACAGTTGCGCCGCCCACAGTTGGAACGGCGGGCGTCGAGCGACAAGCCTCGCGCAGCGCGGAACTCGCGCACACGTGATGCGATACGTTGGGTATGGATGGACGCGTTTTGTCCTGTGTTCGGATACCGGTATTGCATAGGCTCGCTCGGAGAGTCATCCCCTGCTACACTATGACTATGGAATCCATCGTGAAAAACGTCCGTGATCTGGATCAGGCTGACCGCTCGGTTCTCGAGCGTGTTGTGGGGCATGAATTGAGCGCGGGCCACCAGCTCATCATCCAGGTCGTACCGTTACCGAATGGCGAGATCGCGGAGAGCGCGGCGAGAGCGATTGAGTTGCCAGAATGGTGTAACATCTACCAGGGGCTCTCCGACGCGGACGTCGACGAGTTAGACGCGGCGATCGTTCGGGCCCAGAGTGGTCGGGACTTTTCCTAGCCACGAATTCGGGACGAGGTTTGATCGTGTTTCGCATTTGTCCCGTAGGGACATTTGATAATAGCCCAGCGTTTCAACGCTGGGTTCGACGCGATAACCGCGGAACCTCTTTATTTGCCCCGTAGGGGCGCCTGAAACCGACGCGGTGGGCTTCACGACGCACTCTCCCACCGTCCCTCCGGCACTGAGAATGATAGGGTGAGTCGGTCGCCGCCCCAGCGTTAAAACGCTGGGCTATTATCAAATGTCCCTACGGGACAAAGACAACTACGATCACCACCCGAATTGAGCTCGCCTGCCTCTTGATCGTGTTGGAGATCGGGGAATCATTCCGAGCGTGTTCCCTAGCGTGCTATTTTCCCGCCGCTCTGACTCGATTCTCGTCCCCTCGACTTCCTCAACGCAGCGCCTTGAGGAACGCGATCAGGTCCGCCAATTCCGTGCGGCTCAGGTTCGCGTCGAGACCCCGGGGCATGACCGACTCGGTTGCGGGCTCGATGAGCTCGACATCCTGGCGCGGGATCACCGTTTCGAGGCGGTCGGCGCCGGTCAGGAAGAGGGCGTCGGCGTTTTCGCGCTTGATGATTCCGGAAAATACTCGCCCGTCGTGGGTGGCGATTTGATAGGGCTCGAAACCGCGGGCGAAGCTGGAGCTTGGGAAGACGATCGCTTCCAGAAGGTCGCGATCGGTCCGGATCTTACCAATGTTGGTGAGGTCGGGTCCGACGTGGCCCCCTTCCGAACCGACGGAGTGGCACGTGGAGCAGGAGGCACGCGCGCTCAGGAACACGTCGTGACCCCGGCGCGGGTCGCCGTTGGCAACCTGAGGGAGAAGTGTTTCGAGGATCTTCGACTTCTCCTCAACCTCCAGATTCAACTCACGAGACAGGGGCTCAGCCTGTCGCTGAATTTCCTCCGGGTAGTCCTTCAGGCTGTGCTGCAAGGCGTCTGCGCTCAAGCTCCGAAAGCCGGGCGAGCTGCCCAGGGCGGCGACCAGCCTGGCGCCGACGGCCGGGTTGCGACTCTTGCCGAACGCAGGCAGGATCCGGGGCAACACCAGTGCGCCAAGGTCATGGATCACACCGGCGAGCGTCAGCAATTGTTCGTCGTCGAGGCTCGCCCGTCCCAGGGCTCGCGCCGCCGAAAGACGCTGGAGCGGAGGAGCCTCGGAGTCGAGCGACGCGATCAGAAGATGAAAGCTTTCCACGTCGAGCCGGACCAAACGCGTTGCGTACGCATCGAGCGCAGCGACCCGTAGATGGGCAGGCCTCCTGCGATCGCCCCCGAGCCGTTGCACGGCGGCATCGCAACTCATCAGCGGCTTGCTGCGGTAAACGGTAAGGGCCTGCTCGAGTAGCCGCTCGTCATTTTCGGCGAGCACTTTGGCGAGAGCGTCGTGCCAAGTCTGCGGTGTCGACGTCACGGGCGCCTGACCGATCACCTCCAGTAGGAGCAGGCGTGACGCCGTCGGTGTCGTGCGCGCTGCGAGCAGACCACCCACCATGTCTTGCACGCCCCGGTCGCGGCAACTCGCCATCAGGACCCGCCGCGTCGATTCCAGCCGCGGTCCCGACAACCCGGGACGCTGGAGCCACCCCCGGAGTACACCCGCCATCAGGGTCGCGAATTCGGGGCGGGAACCGAGAACGCCCATCACAGCGTCCTGGAGGTCGGGGTCGCTCCGATCGAACACCCCAGCCGCCAGGCCCGGGGTCAGTCCGCCGTGATTCATCTGGATGAGGGCGACCACTGCGGCACGTCGCTGGGAGGGGTCGGAGGCGGTCAGGCCGTTCCGGGTCGCTTCGGGGTCGTCGAGGCGGATCAATGCATCGATCGCCGCGTGTTCGACAAATCGGTCCGGCGTCCCTCGAACGGCGGCCAGCAGTGCAGGTACAGCGCCTGGACGGCCGATCCGGCCGAGGGCCGTCGCCGCCTCTCGGCGCGCTGCGGGAACATCACTCGTGCAGATCGTTTCGAGGCGAGCGACGGCCCGAGGGTCGCGATTCAACCCCGCGACGTGCGCGGCGGCGGTGCGAACGCCTGCATCGGCGTCCGACAAACCCTGGTTGGCCGCCTCACGAGCCGCGGGCGCATCGATCCGTCCCAGGGCCCAGACGGCGTTGCGTCGCGAGAGGGCCGTGCGCCCCTTCCGGATCGCATTCGAGAGCGCCGGGATGGCCTTCGCTCCGGCCGCCGACAACCGTGCGACCGCCTTGTCCTGCACGGCGAACCGGGGATCGTCGAGGCGCTCGGTAAGGCCCCTGGTGTCCAGGTGGTCCCACGCAATCGCTTTTCCCCATGGATCTTCCGTCTTCGAGGCCGCTTGGGGGCGAATGCGGTAGATTCCCCCGAACACGTTTTGACGGTCGATCTGCGAGGTCGGGCAATGCTTGAACCAGGCTCCGGTGTCGATGACCAGCAGCGAGCCATCGGCGTCTTCGACGACGTCGGTCGGGTGGAAGTCGGAAGCCTCGGATTCCAGGAATTGCTCGATTGAGGCCGCAAAGGTGGACCCTTCGCGCTTCAGCTTCAGGCGGGGAACCGAGTGCGTATTAAACTGCGCGGCGTAGAGGATAGGCGTGGCGTCGCCCCCGAACGCCGGTCCCCGGCCGCGCGTGATCCCTGATACGGCCGCCAGGCCAAGTTGGGCGACAGCAGGAAGCAAGGGGCCCGTTCGGTTCAGTTCAAAGAATTCACAACCGCGGACGGGGTAAACGCCCCCTTCGACGCAATGAATGACTGCATCGCGCAGGCCGACTCCCATCTCGACCGGCGCGAAGAAGGTCCCGCTGGCGAAGGGCTCGCCCTCGTCGCTGAAGGCCAGCTTCACGGGATTTCCCATCGCCGCGCTGAAGACTTCGAGCTCGCTCCCATCCGTCCGGCAGCGCAGGATGAGCGGCGAGCTTCCCTGGTGGATCACCGGTCCTCCCGGCTTGCGGATCTCGTGGGGGAACCGGCCCGTGCCCCAGTAAATCCGGCCGTCCGGACCGAGGCTCGGTCCGTGCATATCGTCGGCGATGCCCGTGAACGGGAAGCCGGTCGCGAGTTCCTCGCGATGGTCGGCAACCCCGTCGCCGTCGCGGTCCTCCAGCTTCCAGAGGCTCGGCGGCGAGGCCGTATAGATCGCGCCATCGTGCCAGAGAATCCCTTGCGGAAACGTCAGTCTGTCGGCAAACACGACGCTTCTCTCGAACCGGCCGTCCCCGTCCCGGTCTTCAAGGCGGCGGATCATGTCCGGCGGGTCGGCACTCCGCGCTTGGGGATCGAGATTCGTCCCCGTCGAGCACGCCACATAAAGGCGGCCGCGGTCATCGAAGCAAGCGAACATGGGGTGCTTGATGAGCGGGTGCGCGGCGATTCGCTCGGCCGTGTATCCCGCGGGAAGAGAGAGCGGCAGAGTATCCCCCGGTTCGGGTTCCGCTGTCGACTCGAGGATGACTTCCTCAACCGCAGGCTGTGACGATGTGCTGACGTACGTCGAGGAAACTGCCGTTTGGAACGACGGCAGGCCGCGTCGCACGGACCAGCCGATCCCGATCGCTGCCGCCAATCCCAGTAGCGCCGCCGTCTGGGCCAAACGGCGGACAACGGGCGCGCAGGATTTACGGGACAGACGGTCTGCCATGGATTTCTTAATCCCTTTGGATCAAAAGTTCACGAGAGTCGATCAGATCTGACCTCTCGGGGGAGAGGTGAAGCGGGAGGAAGGTTTGTCGGTCTGTCCGTTCCCAGCTACCACGCCGTAACAGCGGGTTGCGCCCAGGGAAGAGAAAAAGGCACAGTACTCATGGCAAGCGGACCTTAGGCCATGAGTGTGGGTGTGGTTGCATTGTTTGGTGCAGTTCCCACATTACTATGTACGAGCGCTGCGGTCCAGAGTTTGGTCCCGAGATTCTGTTCGAACGGGATTTTTTTCGACGAGCCTGACGAGGGTTGGCTCACCAATCACACACGTGATGGGATGCGCGGGTCTTGGGGCATTCCAGGGAACTCGACCGACGCGATTCGTCAACGCGCACGGAACGGCGGCGAGATGCCCCCCAATTCGGTGTTGAGAGGCACCTCACCGCCATTTGCGACCCTGCCGTGACATGAGTCCCGTCCGTGGTCAGCTTCAGCTCGGGATCACGCCCAGGATTCCGAGGCTGCCTCCGAGGCTGGGGGGCGGGGGCGTGTTGGTGTTCGATCCTGACTGGCTGGCCAGATCTTTCTGAATGGCGGTGACGTCGGCGGCGATCGCGTTGAGGGCGGCGGTCGTGATGTGTGAGTCCTTGATGATCTGTACCTCGTCGTTGAACGCCTTGGTGACAACGCTCGCGGGGACCTTGCCGCCGAAGAGGGCGACGAACTCCGCCTGGGCTGTGCTCGGATTCCCGGCCAGGACGGCGTTGGCGAGGTCGGTCTGGGCCTTGATGATCGCTGCGCCGTTGAACTTGAATCCGGTGGCCGCGATGGCCTGATCGTCGCCGCCGAGCGCGGTGAGCTCGGCCACGGTGACGCCCGACTTGCTCTGCACGGCCAGAACATCGGCCTGGAGCTTGGCGGTGTCCTTGGCGAGCTGCGAGCCGGCCGGTGGGGGTGGCGGCGGAGGCGGCGGTGGGGGAGGCGTCGTGCCGGCCAGGTCTTTTTGAACGGCGGCATTGTCGGCCGCGATTGTGCTGAGGGCTGCTGGCGTGATGTGCGAGCTCTTGACGATGTTCACTTCGTCGTTGAACGCCTTGTTGATCTGGTTGGAGGTGGCCGTCCCGCTGAATGCGGCGGCGAACTGGCTCTGAGCCGCGCTGGGATTGCCGGCCAATACGGCGTTGACGAGGGCGGTCTGGGCCGTCATCAGGGTTTGGCCGTTGGTGACGATGCTGTCCAGACCGTTGTCGTCGCCCCTGAGCGCTGTGAGTTGCGCGACGGTGACGCTCGACTTGCTCTGCACCGCGAGCGTATCGCTTTGAAGCTTCGCGACGTCCTTGGCGAGCTGCGATCCGGCAGTCGCCTGCGGCGGAGGTGCAGTGGACGGAATCACGCCCAGGATCGCCAGGCTTCCCCCGAGCGTGGGGGCCGGCCCGGTCGAGAGCACCACGCGTCCCTCGAGCGCATCAAACCCCCAGCACGCCGGTCGCGCCTTGTGGCTGCGCGCTCGCCTGGAATCCGTTCGACCGCCCAAGAGCCAGCGAATGGAAGCGGAAATCCGGCCGTTCATCGCGTTCTCTCCTCGACTCGGATAAGTCCCATAGAGTTGTTAAATTAATATGCAACGCTCTTCGATGTGACTGCAATCATGAGTCGTCGCAGCCTCGTTGCGTTGAGAAACGCGGTCGAAGACGATTCGTCGACAGGGGGGCGAAAAAGTTTTCGACGGCCGGCGCCCGTTTGGGATGAAACACCCGAGGTTGAGACCGCCGTTTCGCTCGCGATAACCGGTACCGGCATCCGATATTTTGAGAATATCCCCTATCCGTGGCCCTTCTGAACGGCCATTCGGATGCGCTCGCGAAAAACACTTACAAGAGGGAGATGATGGCAATGGTCCGTCGCCCTCAATCTTATAAGCTTGCGTTGGGCGGAGTCGTCGGAGTGTTCCTGCTGGCCTTTGCCATGGTTCCTGCGGCCTCAGCCGGGTGGAATTGGCCGTGGAAGAAGCACTGTGGGCACGCGGGCTGCGGGCCGGGTCAGTGCGTCCAATCGGCGGAGTGGGCCGGTGAGTGGCACTGGGTACGAAGCCCCGATCAGCAACCGCGCGTGGTCATGTCGCTCTACAACCGCTATTGCGTCCGCTGCCACGGCGTCGATGGACGGGGCGTGTGCGACATCCCCGACGTGCCCAACTTCACCGAACCCCGCTGGCAGACGTCTCGCCCCGATCCGCAGATCGCGCGCATCGTCATCGAAGGCCGCGGAGCGTGCATGCCGGCGTTCCGAGGTACGTTGACGATCGAAGAGACGTGTGCCATTTTTGTTCGATACGTTTATATAACATAAATGAGTAATAGTAAATTCATTGGAGGTTGGCGAGACATCTCGCGATCATTACAACGGAGGCTGGAAATGGCTACTCCCCTGTAATGGAGCGCAGGGATGTCTCGCCTCGTTCCACTCTACGAGTGGACCGTCGAGGTCTCCGCTCATTTTCCGCATTTGAGCACGCCGCAGGCGGTCCTGGCGCTCTGGAGCTTCGGGATCGTGTTCGCCCATCGGTGTACGCTTTCAGCGGTTGCCAACACGCTCGATCCGATTTTGAAAAAGCGCCATGAGACGGTTCGTCAGCGGCTCTGCGAATGGTATAAGGAGGCCCCCACCAAGACCGGAGATCATCGTCGCGAGTTTGATGTTTCGTCCTGTTTCTCCCCGTTGTTGGCCTGGATTCTCAAAGACTGGCCAAATCCGCAACTGGCGTTGGTGCTCGATGCAACGACTCGGGCCGACTGCTTAACTGTTCTCTCCCTGAGCGTGGTCTACCGGGGCAGTGCGATCCCAGTGGCTTGAAAGATTCTTCCGGGAAACAAACGACATTCCTGGAGACCCGGATGGCTCGAGCTGTTGCGCCGGTTCGCCAACGAAGTTCCTCCTTCGTGGTCGGTGATCGTCATGACCGACCGCGGGTTATACGCCCGGTGGCTGTTTCAGGTGATCGTCGCCTTCGGCTGGCATCCCGTACTGCGCGTCACGCACGGCGGTACTTTCCTCCCCAACGGCTGTACCAAACTCCAGAAATTCCGCCATTTCGTATGCCGCGCAGGCCAGAGTTGGACGGGCCGAGGGATCGCGTTTCCCAGCACGCCCCAAAGCTGTTTGGCGTGTACACTTTTGGCCTATTGGGCCGAAGGGTACAAGGACGGCTGGTACGTTTTGACCGATCTAAGAGTCTGTCCCGATAGTGCGAGAAGCGTGGAAATGGGGACTGGCTCCGGACGTCTTCGGACGGTGCCTGTCCCCATTTTCACGCTCTCGCTCCGCCGGAAAAGGGGGACAGGCACCTCGAAGACTCGGAGCCAGTCCCCCCTTTTCCGGCTCCGCTTCACTTCCGGGACGGACTCTAAGTCTACGGCACGCCAAAGTTGCACGGTACGGACTGCGGGCGTGGATCGAGCATGGTTTCGAGCAATTCAAATCGACGGGATGGCAATGGCAGAAGACACGGATCACGATTCCCGAGCGCGCCAGCCGAATCTGGTTGGCCATGGCTGTGGCGAGTCTCTGCGTGGTCGCCGTGGGAGGAGAACACGATTATGAGAGAGACTGCCAGGAGACCGATCCAGATCGACATGTCGCAAAGCATTCCAAAGAGCGCCCGGAAAGCATCAACACCGACCGAAAGGTTAGCATCCTCCAACAAGGAATTGCAGTGGTTCAAGCCGCGTTTCTCGAAAGCCGATTCCCGAACCTCGAGAATTCGTATCCCGAACGTTGGCCGACCATCGTTCGCACGCCACGACGTACGGGGCATGCCAACCCATCAAACAAAAACCTACCCCAGTGAGCCCCCAGCCCCCCCTTCCCAAGTTCTGAAGTTGCGCGTACTGCGTCGCCCCCTGCGCCGGGGCTGAGCGTTCGCGGAGAATGGACGATTGCGGGTGTACGGGCAGCGAGAGTCGACTTTCGCTGCCGCATCGCGTTTTCCGTGCGGTTCGATCAAAACGCGCAACTTCAGAATTCCCAAGGGGGGGAGTTATGAGATTCCCTCCGCTTTCGAAGGAGTGGCACGACGCGATACCGTGCGTAATCCGAACATGAACGCATCTAGAAGCTGTCGCTGCTCACGACCTCGCCCCCGTTGCGGCTGCCGACGGCCTGCCAGACCGTGACGCTGACCGAGTTCTTGACGAACATCACGTGGCCGTCGCACATGAGCACATTGGCCCCGCCGGGGTGCTGGCTCCTCGCGGTGACGTTGAGCGAGAGGTAGCTCCAGTTCGGGTCCGACTTGTCGCTGTGCGGCAGGCCGCCGCGGCAGTCGTAACCGCGGTCATTGGGAGGCCGGCGCGTGTTGAACAGGCTGTGCCCGGGGGCTCCGAAGTGCCAGCGCACCCCACGCGTGGCCTGAAACTGCGGGGGCGAATTGGTCAGGCACATCGCCTGGTAGTCGGCGTCGGAGGTGAGCGGTGGTCCCGACGTCTTGTTGTCGCCCGTGACCACGAAACCACTCAGCGGGTTCTGCTGGAAGAACGCCAGGTTGTTCGCGCCTGGAGGTGAGCCGGCCGTCGACCGCAACGTGTCCGCCACCGCGACCGTCCCCGACGTCCCGTCGGTGATCATCGCGATCGACACGGCGACGTTCTCGAAAAACACGCCGTTCGCAGGGATGCCGGCTCCGCTCGTCGTCAGAGGATTCTGAGCGAGAGCGTATGTTGATCCAGTGCACATATTATAATTATGTACCCCGTAGAACCCGCCGGCGATCTGCACGAGGTTCGTCGGGGCGGGGTCGGAAGGGCAGATCAGCGAATTGATGTTGTTCATGAACCCCGTTGAGTTGGCTGCGGCGGCGGTGGTGGTCGGGTCGGTGTCGGGGGCGAAGAAGAAGTTGAACGAGTTGAAGATCGACTGCTGCTCCAGTTGACCGAGGAGCTGGGAGTACGCGCCCCAGCAGTCGCCAAGGCCCGAGATGTGGGTGTTGACCCGCCCCGGCGAGAAGACGTTGTTTGCCGAAACGTAGTTGTGGAGGGCCAGACCAATCTGCTTCAGGTTGTTGGTGCACTGGGCTCGCCGCGCCGCTTCGCGCGCTGCCTGCACGGCCGGCAGCAGCAACGCGATCAAAACCGCGATAATCGCAATGACGACCAGGAGTTCGATCAAGGTGAAACCGTGGCGCCTTTTCAGCACTTGCATAAAACCCCCTCGAAGAAGAAACGGATGAGCTTTTGGAATCTCCACGATCGTGTCAAGGGGACCGCTACGATCATGGCGGCTCGGGTATTAAATCGGATTCTTGACCCCGTTGCAATAGTATCGTAATCTGACACGATCATGGCAGAACCGATGGAGCTCGAGAACTTCGTGCGCGTGTGGCGCCTGCGGCGCAATTGGTCGCAGGAGGAGCTCGCGCGCGCGGCCGGACTGTCGCGGGCGGGGATCAGTGCGATCGAAATGGGTCGGCTGGTTCCGTCCACGGCGGCGGCGCTGGCGCTGGCGACGGCTTTTGGGTGCCGCGTCGAGGATCTCTTTCGGCGACCGTTGACCAAGCCGGAGGGGGCGTCCTGGGCATGGGCCCCCGCGCGTTCCCGTTGCCGGTACTGGGCGGCGGAGTGCGGTGACGGCACCCGGCTTTACCCCGTCGAGGCGACTCCGCTGGGTGTCGTTCCCCACGACGGGGTCTACGAGGACGGCAAGCTTGTCGGACAGGCGGAAACGGAGCCGGGCCGGACCTTGATCATGGCCAGTTGCGACCCGGCGGTCGGGCTGCTGGCCGCGGCGCTGGCGCGTACGGCGGACGTCCGCCTGATCGTGTTGCCAAGGCCGAGCCGTGCTGCGCTCGCCTTGCTCGGCCAGGGCCTGGTGCACGCCGCGGGGGTCCATCTGTCGCGCGCCGATGGGCAAGGAGGAAACGCCTCCGTCGTGAAGGACGAGCTCGGACCGGGGTACACGCTGCTGCGAGTCGCGCGCTGGGAGGAGGGCATTACGTTCTCTCCAGGTCGAAGTTTTGGCTCGGTCCAGGCGGCGGTGCATTCGGACCTCTCGTGGGTCGGCCGCGAGAGCGGCTCGGGCGCACGGCAGTGTCTCGATGAGCTGCTCGAAGGCCGAGTCCCCAAGAAGCTGGCGTCCGACCATCGAGGCGTGACCGAGGCCGTGCGCAATGGGTGGGCTGACGCGGGTGTTTGCCTGCGACTCACCAGCGAGGAAGCCGGGCTCGATTTCCTTGGCGTCCGCGAAGAGGTTTACGACCTCTGCCTGCCCGGCTCCTGGAAAAGCGACCACCGCTTGCGGGCGCTGGTGAACATCGTCCGCTCCTCGAACTACCGCCGCGCCCTGGGGGACCTGCCCGGTTACAACAGCGCCGTCTCGGGCGAGCTGGAACGGATCGTCTGACGGATCCATCGCGCGGAGACCCGAGAGGAGACGCGTCTTTCCAACGCTTTCGTTGCCTGCGCCTCTTGCAGGGCCAGTCCTGTGATTGGGCAACGGTTCGCCTGGTGAGAATCTGCGATTGAGTCGATCGGTCATGAGGGCAATTATGATTTCGGGTGTATCGAAGGCGCGGTGTCTTGGTTTTCGGTCGACGACATGGCGGGTGTTGGTGCCAATACTCTGCGCGTTGAGCGCATCCGGGTGCGGAAACGGTTCGTATTCAGGGCCGGTCTACCCGGTGAAGGGGCAGATTTTGCTCGCCAACGGCAAACCGTTGACGGGAGGCGCCGTTCAGTTCATTCCCCAGCCAGGGGGCCTGCTTGCGTCGGGTCCGATCGCGAAGGACGGAACTTTTGCCCTGACTTCCCTCGACAAACGCGAGGGCGCAGCGCCGGGCCAGTACAAGGTGCGGATCGAGCCGAGCATCGAAATGTCCGTGCGCAAGAATGGCAAGCCGCAACCCCTTCCCTTTGCCGCCAGGTATCGCGATGATGACGGCGACACGGGCCTGACCGCGACGGTGAAGGCGGAACCGAACCAGTTGGAGCCGTTCCGCCTCGACGCGAAGTGAGCCGAGTCGCGGTCGCCTGTGCGCTTTGGAATTGCTTGAGTACGGTCCTGGACGACGCGTTCCACGGTCAGTTCAGCGGTCGACGGGCGTCATCACGAAAGTCTTCGCTTGTGCGCGTTGATGAGAAGACAGATGTCGACGCGCTCGTTGGGAGGCCTCGATGACAGGCGCACCGTCGCAAGCCGTGTTGACGGAACCCCGAGGATTTACCACGGCCGACCTGATTGCGCTGGTGATCGGTAGCTCGCTTGCGCTCGCACTGCCCTGGCATAGCTCGGCGTCGGACCGAATCCGTTTCGCCAGCGGCTTGATGCCCTCGGCATTCGCTTGCCTGGGAGTCGTTGACGAGACGATCCGCAAAGCGTGTCTGGCCCTGACGCCGGTGTTTTTCATACGGCGCGTACGATCGCCGGGGCGAACGTGGGCCGTTGAATGGCTGGTCGTTTTCTGCGCCAGCACGGAGCTCATCAGGGTCGTGGAAAGCGTGCCCTGGATCGCCAACTCGTTTTACCTTCGCACGTTTAGCCGGGGGGGGACGAAGGTGGTGGTCACCGTACCGGCATGGCCGTTATGGCACTGGAAGGTCGGCGCCTCGGCCACGGGATTGACGGCTTCGACGCTGCTTCTGTTAAGGCAGAAGGCGTTCCAGGGGCTCACGAACGCCGTCTTGTTGGTCCTTGCGAGTCTCGGGCTGCGCGCGACCGTTCCTGACGTGATCGCCTGGGGGAGCGACCGAATCGGGGTGATGCTCTGGATCTCCGAGGACTTGCGATTCTTGATTTACGAAGCGTTCGATCGCTTTCCCCTCTATCTGCTCCTGGGTATCCCGGCCTGCGCCGCGTTGGCCGCGGTTCGGCAGACACCGCGTCCCGTGCGTTGCTGGGCCGATTGCGTTGGGATCGGTTTGGCGGCGATACTCTTGTTGACCGATCAGACGATGCAGTTCTGGGCGGATGCTGCCGGCCCTCCGTTCGTCGCTCCTCTGATCGCGATTCACGGCGCCCAACTGCTTGTCGGGGGTGTGCTGAACTGGAGCACCGTCGCTTACGTTCGGTACTGTGCGCGCGAACGCGGCGAGTTTCGTTGAGGCACCGTGGCGCGCCGAAACGCGCGAAACGGAAGCCACGCACGGAGCGTATTCGTTTCGGACGCCCGCGCGTCGAATTCGATCGAGTTCGAACGCGCTACGGCGCCGCGCAAAACGGCGCCGGAGGACGGTTGTCGAGAATGGGTGCTCACGAAACGCTGCCGTTTGCCGATGTGGTCACGGAGACGCCCGGAATCGTGACGCTCGGCGTCGTGACGGAAGCTGAGCCGCTATCGGCGACGGTAGCCAGGCCGCCGACGCTGGTCGAACCGCCACCACTGGTCGAAATGGTCTCACTCGGGATCGTGATCGACGACACGTCGACCGTCGCGGACACGGCTGCGGTGGCGGTGCTGAGAGCGATTCGGTCTTCCATGGTTTCGAGCTGCAAGGCAAAACGACGCGAACGCATAGGAAACCCCTTTCCTCGTTTTGGGATGCCGTAAATGCACCCGGTTGAGAAGTGAGAACCGACATGAGCGATTGAACCAATCCATTGGACTTATCAATCGCTTGCGTGATGATTACGGTGGCGAGCCCCGCGATGTGACAGAAAAAAATCACAAGTCCAAAAATTAAAAGAAATTGCGCGGAAATCGTGAGCGCGCAAATATCCCCCGCCCAAGGTCGCATGACCATGGGAGGGGGGAGACGGATTCGGCCTGCTTGGGTGGTTTACTAGCAAGATGTGTGCCAGCCCGAAGGCTCGGAGGTATGTTTCGATTGCATGCAAGATCGCATCGATTGATGGTGGTCCGGCAGCGAGTGCCTTACTGATAGGCTGGCGTTTGTCGAGAGGCCCATGCTCTTACACTAACCCGAAGCGCGAGCGAGGAAATACATAAGAATCCATCGCTAGCGCTTCGGGTTAGCGTTGTTCCAAAGAAATGCGGGCGGTGCGATACGGTGAAATGAAGCTTCGGCTCCCGGAACGAAGCCACATCGCTCCAGGTCGAACCAGCCTGTCGCGCTTCCTTGCATCACGGTCGGGCCCTCTGTAGGGTGACGGTGTTGATGGACGGGGCGCTGTTGGCGAGGCGCTCGGTGTGGGCTGTTCGGGGACTCTGATGATGGAAGCTTCCGTGGCGAACGATCCACTTGCGGACCGAGTGGCGAGGCTCGAGCGGACCACTCGGCGCCTGGCCACCGCGCTGGCGGTTTTGATGAGCGTCGGGCTTGTGATCTTCCTTGCGCGAGCAGGCGAGGGCGAGGTCGAGTCGATCGAGGCGAGGGAGTTTATCGTCAAGGATGCCCACGGGCGCAAACGGGCTGTGCTGGGCTGCCTCCTTTTCCAGCCCTCGTTGTCCTTGATGGATTCTCAAGGCAACAAGCGGGCCTCTCTCTCCGTGCAGGCAGGCGAACCCAGCCTGCGACTGGTCGGAGATCCAGGAAATGGCGACATGATCATGACCGTCAGCAAAGAAAAGGGGACGGGGATTGTCCTGAGAGGACCCGACGGTCGCGAAATCGACGTGGTGAGCGGACCGGATTCCCGATGCACGCTCATGATCAAGAATAATGAAGGGCGACTGGTCGGCGTCGTCAATCCGAATGGTCTGGCGAGCTTCGAAATCGCGAGCAAAGGGCGACCCGCTTTCCGAATTCCCTGAATAAAAATGTTGGCGCGTTGATACGATATCTCGCGTCGGAGGAGTTGTCAGACATAATACTAACCCGAGGCGCGATCGATGGATAATTATATAATGTTTTCGATCGCGCTTTGGGTTATTATAAGAGTGTTGGCCGCATGAAGTGCGCGGTTTGATTGCGAGTCGCGTTAACGGGCGATCACCGATACTGCCTTGAGCAAGGGCGCCGGTGAGGCCCGCAAGAGCCCGCTGAACGGGTCGTCGAGCTCGACGAGGAGCGCAATCGCCCCGGCCATGGAAACGGCGCACACGACGAGGCAGATCACGGCCGTCGCGTTGCGTGGCGCCAGTAGGCCAAGGCTGATGAAAAGCACGGTGAGCCAGAAGATCAACATCACCAGGAGGGGCATTGGCAATCCGTCTTGCGCCCTTTCGATCGTGAGCCAGCGCGAATGCATAAGGTCGTTGCACGTCTGAAGCGCTGAGCTGCGCATCTCGCGGTGAAGTTCGCCGCTCGTGTCGAGTTGCTCGATCATGTCCTGGACCTCGTCGATTCCACGCCCTTTTTCGACAACTGCGATCCCCTCGCTGTCGCGGCGTTCAGAGGGCCAGAGATGCTTGACGGTCGCCTCGATGGTCTCTTTCATCCGAGTACGGATCGCCCGCGTTTCCGGTCCATAACGACTGAGAGTGCGGTCAAGCAGGATCATCTTCGCACCGGCCTGCGTGATCGCGTCGTTCGCCTGGTCGAACGACGATTTCGCCGAGCTCACCAGCAAACCAATCACCAGGGCGACGAGGGTTGCGATCATCCCGGAGGTTGTCTTCACCACATCCTTGGAGTCGTCGCGTATGTGGTGATCGGGGATGCGATGGCGGAGCAGCGAGCCCAGCAGTCCCCCTGCGCAAAGCGACAACACCGTGATCAGTCCGACGTTCAGCGACATCATACTTCAGCGGTTCCTGAGAGTTTATGCGGGGACTTACTCACGCAGTGAATCCGCGTGGTCGAATTCGGAGATAAAGATATGTCGAGAACGAGCAAACGAAGTCCATCCGGCAACCGGAACGTCGCGGACGCTCCGTTGACCACGATCAGGCAAATCACGGGTGCGCCGGCTTGAGGTGCTCGTCAAACCAGGCGACGGCCTCCTTCTGGGCCCGTTCGCGAGCCTCGTTGTAGATGCCGTAGTGCTTGATGCCCGGGATCGTAATCAGCTTCTTCACACCGGTTGCCCGTTCGTGAGCCAGGATCGCGTGATCCTTATTGTCGAACAGCTCCTCGTTTTCGGCGATCATGAAGAGCTTGGCGCAGTCCTTGCAGCGCCCGATGTCCTCGATCGGTGCAAACGCGGGGAACTTTTCGATGACGGGTGCGCCGGTGAGCGTCCCGAATTTTTCCCTGGGTTGAGGGTAACCGACCTTGCCGTGCGTACGTGCGATCCCCTGGGCGAAGGTGTAGGCCCGCATCTGCGGGTTGGCGACGGCCCACCGCCCGTCCATCGAGCCGACCTGGCTGACGAACGCCTTCACGCGACGGTCGCGGGCCGCGACGTAGACGACGTGGCCACCCGAGAACGACGAGCCCCAGATCCCGATGCGACCCGCGTCGCATTGCGGCTCGCCCGCGACCCAGTGGATGGCGTTCAGGATGTCGGTCGTCTGGTCGATTGGGTCGACGACCTCGCGGACCTCCTTCACCTCGGCGACCAGCTTACCATCCTTCAGCTCCGGCCTGGACCCGGCGAGGACCAGTCGCGAGTCGCTCTTGCCCCAGCCTCGGTAATCGAACGCGACGACGAGGTAACCCGCCCTCGCGAACACGATTGCGTCCGGCCGGAGCGCCGACGCAGTGCCGCCCCAGCCGTGGCTCATGACGATCGTGGGCAGCTTCTCGGTGGGCGGATCCTTGGGCGCGAAAACTTCCGCGGACATGCGGGTGCCTTCGCTGATGATGTCGGCCGATCGCACGGCGACATCATCCGGCGCCTTGAACCCGGAGGGTTTGTCCGCTCGAGCTCGGAGCGCGCCGGGCGCCAGCACGACGATCAGGGTCAACAGCATGCGGATTCGGAGAGGTCGCATCGGATCTCCTCAAGGTGCGATCGACGTCGAGTGCGCACCGGCGACGACATGATATGAAAACCGGTGGGCCTTGCCCACCCTACACGATCAGCGATCGCTGTTGTCGCGCTGATTGCCCTCACCAGGCAGCCCGAAGCAGCGGACGCTCCCGGTGTACTGCTTGGGCAAGAAGCACTCGAACTCGCTCGGGGTAAAAAGAGTATTACCGCCGCCGATGTAGACCCGCCCGCGCGACAGTGAGGGTCCGCCAAACACAGGGCCGAGCTCGATCTCTTTCAGCACGGCCCCGGTCGCGGCGTTGAGCGCCAGGAGCTTGCCGCTCCCGACAGCCGTGAAGTAGACCACACCGTTGCCGACGGCGATACCCGAGGCGACGATATCGCCCACATCACGATACAAGGGCTTACCCGGCGTGCCCCCCATCTCGGGGATCTTGGGCCGCTCGTGTCGCCAGAGCTCGGTCGCAAGGTCGGCCGAGGTCGCCGTGACCCGGCCTCCGGTCGGGAGCTGTCCGGAGGCTCTTGCGCTGCTCTGAGTGGCCAGCCGCACCGCATCGATGCCGTTCGTGAAGATCGTCCGGCCGTCGGTCGCACATCCCGATTGCAAGCCCCCGATCGGGCTCGGGAGAGCCAGGACACGCGGATCATGCTGCGCAGGAGGCTCCGTGGGTGGGCCGTTGTAGACCGGCGTGTGCTTGACGATCGTCCCGTCGTCAGCCCGCAACACGTAAAACGCCCCGTTCTTGCAGCCGGCTCCCACGACCTTCGTGGGTTTGCCGTCGAGGGTGATGGTGAAGACCTTGGGGGTGTCGCCGATGGACTGGTCCTTGTAGAGTCCCGTCTTGGGGTCGTAGGCACACATGGAGTTGGTCCACACATCGCAAGAGTTGAGCTGTGTGTTCCACTTCCGTTTGCCGCTGGCGGCATCGACGGCGACGATGGCGCACGAGTCCTCGGTGTGGAGCGCGGGGTTATCGTGGGTGGGTTGTCGAGGTGCGATATTCACATCGGTGCCGAAGAACAGCGTGTTCGATTCCGCGTCATACGACGGCGTCGACCAGACGCTGCTGGTCGCTGGCCCCGAAGTGAACCGGGCCTTGCCCCAGGGGTGCTCGATGACGACTGGCGGGTCAAGCTTCTCGGGTTTCAGGCCGACATCGTATTTCCAGACGATCTTGCCATCCCTGGGGTCGAGCGCGACGAGGAAGCCGCGGCCGGTGCTCCCCGGGTAGAGCAAACTGCCGGCGAAGAGCTGCTCGAGCGTTCCCCCGCCGAAGATGATTTTGCCGTCGGCCAGGATCGGCGAGGCCATCAGCAGGTTGTTCCAGTGCGCGTCGGGAAAAGTGGAAGCGCGGGTGTCGACCTTCCACCGCTCGGCGCCCGTCTGGGTGTCGAGGCAGTATATCCAACCGACGGTGTCGGCAAAGTAGACGGAATCGTCGGTCACCAGCGCCGACGCGAAGATGCCGCCGTCCGAGCCTGCGACTCGCAGCTTCTCGGTGACGGGGGCGCCGTCTGTCGGTGGCAGGACAGACTTCCGCGTCGGGTTGCGGTAGACCCACCGGAGTGTGCCGTCCGGCCCGAGCTTGTAGAACGCCGGAAACGTGGCCGTGCCGAAGTAGACCTCGCCCGCGACGACGCTCGGCGTCGCGTGGACGACGCCAATCGTCTCGCCCGAGCCGGCGGCCGGAAAACGCCACTTCTCGATGAGCGTGCCGACATTGTCGGGTCCAAGCGTCTTCTCGGCGGAATTGAAACGCCAGCCCGCCGCGTCGTGGTTGTATGTGGGCCAGTCGGCGGCCGAGCCGTACACGTTCGCCGATCTCTGGCTCGCGACGATGAGGCTTAACAAGACAACGGCACGCACAACTTTCATGGGCCTGATCCCTTCTTTGGTATTAAGCGTTTGGACCAGAGACTAGCATCTTTATCCGGAATTGTCGGCTACTGAGGACACGACTACAGATATCCCCGATCCCACTGCGCTACAGCGCCGAAGACGTCTGGGGCGACTGACAGAAGATTTCGCTCAAAGCGATCAACTCCGCTATGTCACACAGTGAAGCTTCGGTTAGTATTCTCCCCCGTCCGTGAACCGTGTCACCCGGCGAACCCCGTGGTGCACAGCCCATTCTCCGAGCAAACGGTGCGGCCGTTGGTCTCTGATTTCAGACGTGGAGGAAGCCGTGGCGAGCAAGATTCTCAAGGATTTTCAGGCCAAGCGGAAGACGGCCGAGGCGAGCCTCAAGGGCGAAAAGGACTTTGCCGCGATGCTCAAGCTGGTGAAGGACTACTCCAAGCTCGAGGCGTCCATGGGGGCCCTGGACAAGGCGATCGACGCCAAGGACGGCGCGAAAGCGCGGTCGGCGCTGTCGGATTTCCTGAAACACGCGGGTGTGTATCGGGGGAAAATCGCCGGGGAGCTCACCAAGATCAAGAAGAAAGCGGAGGGCGCCGAGGACACGGATGCCTTCGCCGATACAACCTTGCTCCTCTCGCAACTGCTCACCGAGGAACAGCACACGCCCCAGAAGGTCCAGTCGCTCGCGACCGACAAGGGCGAGGAGGACAACTCGCTCGAGACCACCGCACTCTACAGCCAGTGGGTCGGCGTCAAGAAGCTGTTCGAGGCCGAGACCGGACAGAAGAAACCGAGCGCGACGTACCTCAAGAAGATCCGCGCCAGCAGTGGTCTGGAAACCGCGCTCAAGGCGGTGGACCTGGCGACCAAGAAGAACAACGTGGCGGCTTTGCGGAAGGCGCTGCTCGCACTCGACACCAAAGCCAAGGCCTATGCCAAGCTCGTCGCGGTTCAGAAAGGGGTCGTCGTGAACGAGGACGACGAGGGGGGCCACGACGATGACCAGAACCCGGATTACCAGAAAAGCGTCAAGAAGCTCCTGCAAGGGCTGAACCTGTGTCGCAACAAGGCGCATGCCGTCCTTGACAACGCGAATTGAGGCCGGGCGAAGATTGAGCTCGTGAAGACTCGGCTCGAGGAGCGTGAAGCCGTCGCTCTCCGGGTCGGCGTTCGAGTCCGAGAAATCGCCAGGCAGAGCGGATTGCCTCAGTGCGGTGGCCCCGGTCGTAGACGACGTTGTCGCGGATATCGATGTGCCCCGCGAACGACACCGCCTGGACGTAGCCGCCCGCGAGCGACCCGTGGCCCCCGGCGCAATGGGCGAGCAGGTAGTGAGTGGTCGCTGACCCTGTGCCTCGGCGAATTGCCGGCCTGGTCAACGTGCGTAGCGGTCTGGCACCGGAGCGAGTGAGACTTGAACACAGGCCCTGTGATCGCCGAGATCGGGGGATCATGGCTGTCCGACATGGCTCGGTAGGTCATGATTCTTCATCAAACGTCAGCGCCGCGTGCGAGAACAGCCAATACCCCATGGCGCATTGTTTAGCCGATCTTGGCATGGGAGCACTGTTCCAGCTCGCAGCTCTATCACGCCTTGATGGGTGGCCGAAAAGTGCAAGAATCGCTCCAGTATTTACAATAAATCCATTATATACCCGGACAAGGAAGGGAGAGTGGCCTATTCGTGCGTTGCGATAGAGGGTGTTAAGTGCTTTCATTTAACGCGATGGCGCCGCGCGAGAGCCGTTGTCCTGTCGTAACCCTTGTTTCCCCTGGCGCTCCGAAGAGCCGCTCCCATTCCGCTACTCGGAATCGCAACTCATTGTCCGCCTTGGGGCTCCGAGTCGCCGAATACCGCGCTGCGCGGGCGCGCGCTCGTTTCGGTTCATCGCCCGGTGGGGATGCCCGGGGTGTGCGGAGAACTTCGCGGGTTGAGGACGGGTTGACAGTCTTCATCATCCGGACGATCGCACTCACGAGAGGGGTGAACTTTCGGGTTCCCCAGAGCGTCGACCGAACGTGTGCGACGCACGGGAGACGGAGGGTGGGTCGGAACGCCGCGCAGCGGCGCGAGGCGCTCCGCGGTGGACGGCCGCGCATCCGCTTCGGAAATCCCTATGGGATTAGGATTTAAGATGAGGACAAGACCCGAACGCAGTTTTTCTCCGTCCTCATCCTCATCTGCTTCCTCTGCTGTCCGCGATCGAGTCGCGGAACGGGTCCCTGGGACGTTGGTGAACCGAGCGCAATCTCCCCTTCTATATGCTCCTGGTAGCTCGATAGTTCTTGCCCCGCTTACGTTGAATCAATTGTCGATACGCGCAGGAGTTCCGACCATTTTTGATGGTAAGGATTTCGTGATTTTTCGTCGGGCCGAAGGTATTCCGATTCCTTAGCTGCTCACGCTCGAGGTTGCCGCCAGGGCGGCGGATCACTTCGAGGTCGGCGCCTTCTTACTCAGTGGAACCAGCGAGCCGCCGAACGGCGAGACGCGAGACGGAGGTGGCGAAGAGCCGTCGATTTCCGCCGCTTTTTGCGGCCAGCGTGAGCCGCTGCTTGACCGTGACCCGGGATTCCTCTGCAGAAAACCACGCGCTTCTCGCAAACCTCCCTGATATCAAGCCTGGCCAGAATCCCTGATACTTGTCTCGCCGACTTCGATGCGAACTCCGTTCGTGGCAGTCATCGGATGCGTCTGGTCGGGGGAGAGGTCTCGACACCTGAAATCTACCTCGCAAACCGAATGTCACGCGGTGCCTTGACTCTTTAGTGTCCGGGCGCATAGTATTAATGTCCGTACACTAAATCTCCAGGGAGGTTCCGATGCTAACTGAAACACGACCCAGGCCGCTTACCGAGCGCCAGGAAGCCCTCTACCGATTCATTTATGAGTTCACATGCCGCAACGGGTTTCAGCCGTCACTACGTGAGATCGGCGAGCATTTCTCCTTCAACACGTCGGCGGGCGTCTGCCCCCATTTGAAGGCGCTCCAGAGCAAGGGCTGGATAAAGACCGAATACCAGCGATCGAAGGCAATCCGGTTCGTTTTCACGCCGGACGGCCGGCCCTGGCGTGGGTTTACCGAGGTGGCCGAGGAGGTGGCTGATCCAGGGATCATTCCTGAAACGGAGTTCGCGGGATAGCGACCCAAGGGAGTTGGGCTGCTCGAACGAAACTCGTCGACGCGTTCGTGTGGTGAACGATTCCGCGAGTTTTCTCAACGACAGCCCGGCGATCATCCTCGCGTTGCTGCTCGAGTGTTTGGTTCGACGGACCGAAGTAGTCGGGTGGAGGATTTCTGTCCAAGTGCGCGATCAGCCATCCTCTCTCATAAGTCAGTTGTCGCGCCTGACCGGTTTGGAAATCCATCCGTCGCTGACAGCAGGCCGCTCGGATGCGCCAGTGAAGCCTTCGGACTCGCCAGCCATCGCAGACGAAAGCCCCGACGGGGATGTTCTCAAGCCGTAGTCCATGAAAAACAAAAAACCAAGCTTGACCCTTGGCTTTTCTTGAAAAACAAAAAACCAAGCTTGACCCTTGGCTTTTCTGTTGCCGGATTACTGCCGTTAATTCGCCGTTTTCGTGCCCTAGCGTGGGGCACCGGCTTGTAGATGTGAATGCGACGGGTTACGCGTAAGTCGTGATCAACTTGGAAGTTGAGAAATAGCGGCGGAGGGACTCGAACCCCCGACACGCGGATTATGATTCCGTGTAGCGACCGCCACAAGGATGTTACGCTCATTGGACTTGCGCGGCAAGTCGTCCTCGTCGGTAGCACTGGCGGTAGCACTCGGGGCCGAATCGTCGGTTCCGGTGGCGGAGCGGGCCTCACGGTTCGACGCCATCGGGCGAAGCGTGGGCAGGGTCAGGGCGGCGCGTTCCACGTCAACGGCGCGCGGACGTGTGTAGCGCCCGGTGAGTTCCAGCGTCGAGTGACGCATGAGCTTCTGAACCACGCGCGGCGAGTTACCGGCCGCATCCGCCAGCGTGGCGGTCTGGCAGCGTAGCGAGTGGAAGTCGAAGAACTGGCCCGACTCATCGCAGTACGGGATTTCGGCGGCCTCAAGGTCGATCTGAAGCATCGTGGCCCCGCGGTCCGGCAGGACGAACACCGGAGCGTCTTGGGACATGTCGAGCACGCGGGAACGCAGGTCGGTGACCAGGTCGGGAGCCAGGGGCAGCGTCGCTGGTTCACCGTTCTTCGTGTAGCCGGCGGCTACCGTCACCGTCGCGGGGTCCGCCTTCCAATCGAACGAGCGCGGCGTGATCGTCTGGATTTCCGAGAACCGCAAGCCCGTGGCCACGGCGAGCCGGTAGCAGAGCGCCCGGTCGGGTCCGGTCATCTGGCGGTAGTCGGGACCACGCTCGGCCGTCTTGATGAGCTTACGCAACTCGTCCACACCAAGGGTGCGGCGATCGTGCCGCCGATCCTCTTTGGCGTTGAAACCAGTCACACCGAGAAGCACGTGCGCTGACGTGCGGCCCGTCTCCCAGGCCCACTTGCTAAACCCCCGGATGGCGGCCCGATGATGGTTGCAAGTCTCGAGAGATCGACCGCTATCCTTCAGAACCGACAACGCTTTCTGGACCGCCTCCAGGGTCATGTCGGAAAGACGTCCCGTCTTCAGCACGGAGGTCACCAGCAGGGCGGCCGCATCGCGCTCGACCTTCTTCGTCTTCTTCTTCGGTGGGTCGATCTCCGGCAGCGCCGCGCCCAGAACGAGGGCGGCCACACGCCGGGCCCGTTCAACGTAGAGGTCAACGTGCTTGGCCGTGTTCCCCCGGTCCACGAGGGCGGCTTGGAAGGCGTCGAAGTGTTCCGTGAGCGGCCTGAGGTTGGCCTCGGCCCGGCGCTCATCCTTGACGTCGATAACACCGCGCCGGCGCAGCTCAACGTCGGTCTCCAGCTTGCGGGCAATCTGCTCGGTCGCCGCTCGATCCGGGCACCCCTTCTCCCGCTGGCGCACGTCGTTCTCGTCGAAGTAGTCGATGTACCACGGGGCGCCCTTGCGACGCTTGTCCTTCTTGAAGATGCTCGCCACCGGTCCCCTCCCTACTTGCTCTCAGGCTTCTTCGTGATGATCAACCCCAACAGGCCGCACACCCGGTCCACAACCGCCATCGACAACCCGCGCTGTCCCGACATGAACTTGCTGAGGGTCGCTTGGCTTACCCCGAGTTCCTTGGCGATGCGGTAACGGGTCAACCCCGACTCGTTGAGCGCTCGGCGCAACTGTTCGCTGAAGGGTTCGTCGCTCATACCCACATCCTACCCCATAGTTGGCTCAGAGTCAAGCGTGTACCGACGTGGGCCACTCGATGACGATTCCCCCTTCGTGGTTATCGATGGCGGGTCCCCAGCGCCAACTCGACAGCTCATCCCAGGTGTAGAGCGCGGGCCGGAGATTGCCGCTCAAGACGTCGCTCCACCAGCGGCGCAGATTGATCGGGTGGGGGGCCTGCCGCGCCTCGGTCCAATCCTTGTGGTGGCTCGGCGGCCGGCCCCGGACTGCTCGCGCCGGCCAGTCAGCGGCAGCCCTATCGCCGGCCGGGTCGTTGTCCGTGGCGAGGAACCACGACGGGCACACCAGGCACGCGGTCAATAACCGCGCCGTGAGCTTGTTCGAAGCGCTCCCCAAGGTGATCACGCACGCCAGCCCGGCGACTTCTTGGCCGAGAAAGAGAGCGTCAAGCTCTCCCTCGGTCACGACCAGCGGCGCCCCCTGCCGGATGACCGCCAGGCTGGGATAGCACGTCACGTGAGCCGGGGTCCGGTGACACTCCGCATACCGGGGCTTTCGGCGGTCCTGTCGGATCTTGACCAGGGCGAGGCGGTCGCCGTCGAACCACGGGATTACGATGCCCGACGCGCGGGCCGTCCCCCCGGTCCGGGTAGGGTACGAGACGCGGGCCGTGAACCCGAGCCGGGCCGCGCGGATCGTCGCATCACTCAGCCCGCGGCCGTGGAGCTGATCGAGGGCGCCG
Source organism: Singulisphaera sp. (assembly GCA_027451445.1). Classification (GTDB taxonomy): domain Bacteria; phylum Planctomycetota; class Planctomycetia; order Isosphaerales; family Isosphaeraceae; genus DAIDJG01. Next base: position 9,680 of record DAIDJG010000020.1, on the reverse strand, counting down.
GCCCCATCGGGTGTCCAGAGACGCCGCTCCGACTCTTCTGTCAGGGCGAGAGCGTCGGAATAGGGAAGCCCCGATGGCGGGTCAGAAACCTCGCGGTCACCGAAACCATACACGCCAGAGGTTCTTGACCTGACTTTGGGGGCCGGCGCTCCCACGAGGTAACTCACCGCGTCAGGAAAACTCATTGATGGGTTCAGCGCCTGAACCAATGCAACCATGTCGCCGTGCCAACCGCATCCAAAGCAATGCAAATATTGTTCACCTGTGATGATAGTGAACGACGGGTTTCTGTCGTCGTGGGTCCCGAGTGGGCAACGCCACCAGAGCCGGCCCTTGCCGCCCTTACGTCCCTGTGCCGTGCCGAGCACGCGGGTCGCGACCGTCGCCATATCGAGCGCACCCTTGACGGCTGACCAGTCAATTCGGCCGTTGTCAGACTTTGAGTTTTGGGCGCTTTGGGTCATGCCTGAGAGTCCGGGATTCAGGTCAACAACCTCGGGGGGTATAGGGGTCGGAGGTTCTTGACTTTAAGTTTGGAGGTCAGAAGCGGTCAGAAACCGGGTTCTTGACCGTTTCTGACCCCGTATCCGCCAGATGCCATATTTGGGGTTTCTTGGAGTCGTCCACGGTCAGACGACCCGCACTCACGAGCGCCGCGCGGGCATTGAAGATCGTGCCCTTGGCTTCGCCCATTAATTGCGTCCATTCGTTGATAAGGTCGATTCCTTTCCGGTCGTTCCGCTCCTTCAGGTGCTTAACGATGAACTCTTGCGCTTTGATGCATTCCGCGGCTGGCCTGCCGCCCTTGTTGGTGGCCGGTTCGGAGGGCGGTTCGGAGTCGTACTCGCATCCGGTGTCGCCCATCGTCAGACCGAGCGGCGGGGGTTCCCGGAAATTGCCGATTACGGTGAGCTTCCTTCGGTTCGGTTGCCCTTCAGGATCGGGCCGGTAGAGCTTCAGGATCGCCCGCGCAAGCCCTTCGAGCCGCCTCCCGAGGGTGTCACCGTCTTTCGAGAGGTGCATGGCACCGATGATGGCCGTGTCGGTGTCTTGCGCGATCGTCACCAGGGGATTGAGTAGGGCGTTTACTTCTTCCTCGCGGCGGAGCTGCCGGCGGGTCGCTCGCCAAACCGTATCAATGAACACCAGTCCGGGCCGCTCGCTGATGATCAGGTCCCGCATGAGGTCGATGTTGGCTTGTTCGTCAAGGTCCCAGCCACCGTACGGGTTGTCGGGCAGCGAGTTGAGTTTGACCGCTTCCCCGGGCAACCCGAACGCCGTGGCGCGCTCCCGTAGCTCATCCTGGTGACGGTCGCCGCAAACCCAGAGCGTCACCGTGCCGGCTGGAAACGTCGGATCATGCCCATCAGGCCAGGGCTCGCGGAAGTAGAGCCGCCGAGCCAGGTCGAGCATGATGTGGGTCTTCCCGACTTTGGGGTCGGACGACAGCAGGTTGAAGTGGCCTCTGACGATGTAGAAGGGCCACGCGAAGCGCGTGGACGACGAGCTGACGGCGAGATCCCCCAGGTGAGCGGACCGGCGGAGCACGCGCGCTTCGGGCACCGGCCCCGTGGGGTCGATTTGCGCAACCGCCTTTAACACCGCATCGTGGTCGATTCCGGGCGCCGCACACATCGCTTCGAAGGCCGCGCCGCGGGCGTCAGATCGAAGCTCGACAAGATAATCGACCGCAGGCCGCCACGCCTCACTCACTTGGGCCAGTTCGCCGTTCACGTGCTGGCCCGCCAGGAGCCGGGCCAGCACGTAACAGTCAGAGGGGCAGGGTATCACTGGTCTACTTCCTTTCGGCTCTGGCCGGTGGCCTGCTCGACATCGTCGAGGGCCACGAGCAGCTTGCCGTCGACGCGCTCGACGCGGACCGCGCCTGACCGGATGAGTCGGTCCAGCTCGCGAGCGTCGAGGCTGCTCATCTCGCACGCGACACGGGGCGGCACGAGCATGGCGGCGGGGGGGCGTGTGGGCTCCCTCATCGCTCACCCCCCTTCGCCAGCCACTCGCGAGCCGTCGGGGCCCGCCAGCGCGGGAGCTTGCCGATGTGGAGATCGGGTGGGGGCAACTTTCCGGCCGCGCGCATCGTCTCGACTTGGCGGCGCGAGCACGCCAGGATCGTCGTCCAGTCGTCGAGCTCGAGCAGGGGCTCCACGCCGCCCAGCGCCAGGCGGATCGCCACGCGGGCCAGGGGCTCCGACAGGTGGACGACGCCGGGGGATAGATCAGGGGGTCCGGCGGGCGCGACTGGCTGGTCCGCTCCCAATGCGAGCGTGAGTCGCGTGCTTCGGGTGCTCTGGGTCATGCATCACCCCCCTCCAGGTTAAGTTGGGGGCGAGCCTCGCTCTCCAACCACTCCAGGACCCATGCGCCCTTGTAGAGGGTGCGTTTGCCCTGACGGGTGTGCCGCAGGCTTCCCGATCGCCGGGCAGCGGCCAGGCGCGCGGGGCTCAGCCCGATGGCGTGGCGCAGCGCGGCGTCATCGTAGAGGGCGTCGGGCTCGATCAGTACGGGCTCTATCATCCGCGTGTCTCCGTAGAGATATGGGATCCACGCGGGCGATCGTAAGAGTGAGGGGGGCGCTTGCGTGCGGTTGTCGGCGGTTGTCGGTTAGATGTCGGTCAGGTTCGGTGGTTCGCTGGGAAGGTCGTGGGTAGTTTGATGCCGAATTCTTTCTCCAGCCAGGGGCCCATCGTCTTCCAGTTCCATCGGTCGGCTCGTCCGCCTCCCCCTTCGACGGCCGGGACGGGTAGCGTCCCTTTCGTCTTGTAACGTTCGAGGGTTCGCTTCGATCGGTTGACCATGGCGGCAGCTTGATCCAGGGTCACAAAGTCAAGGACTTCGTCCGGGTTCTCAGGCGTTCGCTGGCCCGGAGTCGCCCCCTGTCCATTGGGGGCCAGCGGCGGTTCGGCTATCCGGTCGATCTGTTCCGTAAGCTCTGGGTGCGGAACGAGGCCTAGACCCACCAGGGCCTCGACTCGCTGTACGCCGCGTAGAACTGCTCAAGCTCCAATCTGGCTTTCTTGCGCCACCACATCAGAATAAACATCTGATCTTGGTTGTCCCAAGTCTTGAGAAGCGCGAGAACGAGCCGACCGAGGTCTTTGGGCGAGCCCTCGAAGGTCGCATCAGTGCAATGAGACACGATTGTGCGAAGCACGCCAAAGGGCTGTCTCTGCTCTGATGATCTGGTCATCTGATTGAGTTCGATCCACAGGTCATCCGTTGGTGCGAAGATCCGGACGGTTCGCCCGTCTTCGAGCCGGATTGTGGAAAGGGGCATGCGCGAGGGTTGCGCAGACATGGTAGGAGTCTCCTTGAAGTGGGCCGACCCGGGCCGCGCACCAGTAAGGAGAACCTGGCACGCGACCCCGGCCGCTTGACGCAGCGGTGGCCACCACTACGCCGACCCGCAATCATCGTATCAAAACGAGATGCCTTCGGGGACGTCCATGGCCCCGCGCTACTCAGTCGGGTTGCGGTCCGGGCTCGTTGCGGTTGATCCGCCGGAACATCCGGTCGGACCAGGCCGGTACTCGGCCCAGTCCTGTTCCCGTCGGACCTCTTCGTCGCGGTTGTGGGACACGTCGCGTGTGCGGTCGAGTCGTTGCCGGGTCGCTACGTGGGAAGGTCGGTCACGCGGGCGGAGAAGTCGTCAGTGTTGGTAGCTGTCGGGATCGGTCTGAACCCTCGCTTCGTCGCCATCCGGGAAGGCCCCCAGCACGTTGCCAGGGGCTTGTGGGACGCATCGCGGTTCAGTAACAGCGGAAGCCGGCCTCGTGGCGGGCTGTGGCCAGAGCACACCCGTAAGCGAAGTCGATCGCCTCATCAGACTGGCCGATCACTTCGTAATGCGTCGTGTTGGCGTTCAGGTTCGCGGCGGCCCATGCCAAGTCGTCGGGGGTGGGCTCGAAGCGCGGCTGGCGGGCCGGGGTCCGGGCGAGACCAGCGGCGAAGGGCTTGCGCGCGGATGGCTTGACTGGGCGGGTCGAATCGAAGACGGTGGTCATGACTGGGTGTCCTTAGCACCTGGTCTTGGCTCGTCTCGGTCTGAACCACCGAGGCGGGCCGTTTTTGTTGGGTCAGGGCCATTCCCTCACCCGACATCCAAATTGTATCCAGTGGATATCCATTAAGCAAGGAGGTAGTTCACAATGTCCCTGATTTTTTGTAGACAGTTCTCTCGCGATGCCGATACTCTTAAGGTTGCCATTGGATAGCCACTCGTGTATAATCCCGGTGAACACGTGGGCGGACCAAATTGTCACCGGGAGGGCATAACCGTGGGTGCTGGATTAATGGCAAGGCCAAAGAAGGGCGCGGGCAAGGGGGAGCCGAAAGCAGAGGAATCGCGCGTTCGCTCGGCGGTCCTCATGATCCGAGGCACGCCCGAATGGAAGTCGTGGGTGGAAGCACTCGCGAGTTTCGATCGATCCCCTTCGCTCAATGATCTGATCGACCGGGCGCTTGTGTCTTATGCTCGCGAGCGCGGCTACTTGGTCACAGCCCCAAAGCGTTAACCGGCCCCTTGCATCGACATCCGTGCGTGGGTACTCTCCATATCGAGCGTGCCCACAACCACGCCAAAACTGGATCGGGGTTCTGCCCCGTCTTCGCCCTCACGCGGGAGTTGTGGCCTGCGTGGGGGCGACTTTTTTTTCAGGGTGCCGAACATCCGTTGGACGCTGCTTTCCATGTTCCTCGTGCGACGGGCGCATGTTAGCGCCAAAGCAACCGGTAACACTCGCTGGGCCGGGACCTTGGCCTTGTCGTGGGATGGCAGAAGCGCGAAGGGGTTTCCTCAATGCCACGAATCTGGTGGTGCAACCAAACACGATGCTGGGACGAAGAGCATCGCGCTGGCCTGGTTTGCTCGGATGTCGAACAGACCGAAAGGGGGATGAAGTTCCGGCGCATGGTCAGAGACGTTCGCGCCGGCGATGTCACTGTCCACTACCGGTCTGGTCGTTGGCAGAGTGTCGTTGCTCTCAGTCGCGCGGTGACAAGGGCGGTCAAAAGCAAAGTCGACTTGGGCCCCTACGGGGGCTCAGAGAGAGTGGGTTATAGCTTCAAAGCCGAATACTTTGAACTTAATCCTCCCATACTCAAGAGCGAGATCATCGAAGAGCTTGGCGAATTAGAAATCGAGGATGGGCCGATTGTATCACGCGGGCAGATTCGACAAGGCTATTTCATGCCGTTCAGCCCCGAAGGATTACTCATCATACGCCGAGCAGCAACCGCCCAAGACTGGCCCGAATGGGCCGAATCTGCGATCGCCCCTCAATACTGGGTTGTAGGGGCAATGTGGGGTGGGCGAGAGGATCAATACGAGGAGTTCGTACAGAAAGGCTACTGGCTTCTTGGCTGGGAGGACGCAGACCAACCGCAGTTCACCAGACGAAGAAATCGCATTCGGCCGGGCGACCGCATCGCGATTAAGAAGATAAGCACACACCCTAATATCGAAATTCGTGCAATTGGAACCGTAAAGCGAATTGACCCAGAGGACCATCTGGTCTACGTCCACTGGGTAGTGTCAGACCTCCATCACAAAGTTCATTCCAAAGGATGCTATGGGTCAATTCATGGCCCGTACGACCCGAATGATAAGTGGACTCGAGAAGTCTTTACCTTAGATCGTTTAGGCCGCGTTCTAGGCGTGGGCGATTTGCCAGACCTCGACGGTGAGCATCCCTTCGGGCCAGAGGGCCTGGGGCCGGCCCCACTGTCCGTCACCCAGAAGAACCTGCCCCGGTCGGGTCGACCAGCGAACCAGCCCGCGAAGCCCAAGCTCAAGCGCATGGAGTTGTCTCCGGAAAATCTTGAGGTCGCCGTGAAGACGTTGCGGGCGGCGTCGCGGGAACTTGAGTCAGCGCTAGAGCTGCTTCAGGCCATGCAGAGGGCCGACGAATGGCCATTGCTTGACGCCGACGAAGATGACAACGTGGTGGACCAGGTTGCGACCCTACTCTCCGAGACCCGCGAAGGCGCCAAGTGGACCGTGACGGACCTGACGGAGATAGCTGACGTCCTCGACGGTCCCGAAGCCGCGCAGTGGGCCAAGGACATGATGCAGTGGGCTAAGGATATCATGAACAATGAGGAATCATGATCCGAGTGAGCCCATACTCACGCCAGCAAGCCTCGGACTTCGTTCTTCCCGATTGGAACGCGGTCGTTTCACTGTATGCGGTGGAGGCGTTGGTTGGCGAAGGTCTCATCCTTGGAACTTGATCGACCCGTCAGAACGGAACAAGAGCACTCGTTCATAAGCATCGGCCTCTCATCTCGCAATCGAAGACATAGTTACGGATTCGAACGCTTACGTTTTCGCATGATTTTGGGTCTAGGGCCGGGGTGCATTCTTTTGGACGACTTGGGCTTGCTGTTGGGCCTCCTACGCTGAGGCGCGGCGGTATGCACGTGGGCATTTTCGTCCGCGTGCGCGACGGGGGTGGCGATAAGCGCGGACGGTGGCGGGATGACTTCGAGCATCGCCGAGATGACGTCCCGGAGGATCGCTTGCACGGCGTCTGAGACGGCCTCATCGGAGAAGCCACCAAGGATCATGGACTTGATGGCGGTATGGTTGTAACCGCGCTCGTGCCGTCTCGCGACTAGCACCGCGAGAATCGCCGCCACGGCGGCCAGAGGGTTCTTCCGGGCCGCTTCCGTGAGGGCCGAGGCTTCTGCAGGCGTCATCTCGGTCAGAATCTGCTCAGACATCGGGATCGTCTCCTGTCAAAGGGATTGGGGCGGGGGCTTGCTCTTCAACCGCGCCGTGCTCGTGTAGGATTTCCAGCACCCTGGCGATGTCCTCCGGCGTCGGATCGTAATTTTGATGAACGACCCCGTCGGCAGGGCCGGAGCATGGCACGCCGATGTGCTCGTGACGCTCTGTGACGAGGGGCTGACCCAGCGCGAGGCGTTCCATGCGGATGGCGAAGTCGCCAAGCCTGATGACCTGATCTGGGGTGAGCGCCTCGGGCTTCAGGGCGTTGATGGCCATCGCAGTCTTGTTGAACGCTGCTCGTGCCAGGATCGCATGGCGCGTGTTCGCTTCCTCAATCGCGACGCGGCGCGCGAGCGCCTGCTTCTCGCGGTCGGCGCGATCGTAGGCAGCGGCACGCTCACTCCATCGCCAGGCCGAGACCAAGCCATAAAAATGGGCCGACGGGCGTGTTGGCTTTGCGCGCTGCTCTATGCTGCTACTTGTTGCCGTTGAGCGTGACCGGCGCCAGGCGGATTCGAGGGTTCGGGCCGGCCCGGCAAGGCAGTAATACTGCCAGAAGCACGCATACCAGCGCGATGGCTCGCCGGCTTGCTGCGCCCAAGCGGGTGGCCCTGGTGACGTCATCGGCCACCCCCTTTCCGGGATTGCCGGGCCTTTTCGTCGATTTCGTCAATTCCGTCAACGGTCGATGGAGCGGGTGGTGTGGACGCGCGGACCATCGCTACGATCCCGGCCCGAACGGCCTCGGGAAGCGCGTCCCAGGCGTCGATTACGAGACTCAAACTGGAGTCGGATAGGGCCGCGGGAGCGGGTTTGACGGGCTTCTCATGCGTCGCATCAACTGACGCAACGGTAGCACTGGCGGTAGCAGTCAGGACGCGGAAGGATTTGGTTTCTTGCGGTTCCCTGCGGTTCGCGGGGTTGCAATTCTCCGAGTCGATTTGACGTAACCCGCTGAAATGTGCGGGGTTCTGCGGAGTGGTTCGGGGCTGTTCGCAAATAGCGGCGGAGGGACTCGAACCCCCGACACGCGGATTATGATTCCGCAGTCAGAACGATCTAACTGTAAAGAACTAAAGGACTTAAGAGAAACCGGCCACGCAGTGGCAGTGACCAGCCAGTGCCCAGAGCGAAATGACCCCCAGTTGAAGGTGTTGTTGGAGGCCTGGCCCGCTCTACCGTCCGAGGTCACGTCCCGTGTCCTTGCTCTTGTTCAAGATTACTTCTCGGCGACTGCGGAGACAAGGCTTGACGACGGCACTTGCGAGCAAGCGGGCCGTGACCAAGGAGGCTCCGTCTCTTCGTAACCGGAGGTGTCGCTCGTTCCGTCGCCGTCGAAACCGCGCACGCTACGCCTTCAGGTGAAGCTTGGAACGTTGTGTCGGTCGCGGCCAGAAACTGAGCCATTATCGCGGCCAGAACTGAGCCACCCCGACTCCGCACTTGTGTCTCGCCCCAAGTGCCCTTCACTTTGGGCTGAGGGCACTTGGGGCGAGACACAAGTTCGCATCCCCTTGGAAGGGTGGATCGCTGAGGCCGCGATAATGGCTCAGTTCCCAACCGCTGCTAACAGAACGTGTGTGTCTGAGGCTCAACGCGACCGTCGCAACAAGCAACCAACACGGAACCCTTCCTTGCTGACACGAAGGAGGGTGGGTTTTTTGTTCGTCAACTTAAAGTGCTCGCTCGGCGGGCCAGACTATGGTGGGGGTGTATTCGTAATGGGTCCAATCGCGGGGTCCCAGAACCACCTAAACCTCTACATGGGTCCCTTTTCCAAAAAATCCGGGCCTCGGTTTGCCACCTTCACTTCGATCGAGCTTCCATGTACCTGCTTGCCTGGCTCTGGTTCGCGGCTCACCACGAGCCACAGGAGGTAGATCGGAACTGACAAGCCAACCACCATCAAAGCCCAGAGCCAAACGGGTATCCCGAGCAGCGAAAAATCGATGGCACGAAGAGTCCGGCCAGGCAACCGAACAAAGTCATTCTTAATCGCCACCAGCTCGTCCGCGAGAACATCGATCAACTCCTCGGCCGCATGCGTCTCGAACTCGAGCTCGCGTCGTTTCTGAACGCCGAAGGCCCTCGCCGCCTCGGCCCCGCAGTGCCAGCAGTAGGCGGCTCCCGAGCTACAGGTAGTGCAGCCGCAAACGCGACAGTCGGTACGTTTTCGTCGTGGAGTGACGTCCTGGCAAATATGGGTGTTGACTCGGAGGTTCGCTCCTGGCACTGGTGGCGTCGGACCCGTCTCCGATCTGCGTCCCCGAGCCCAAGGTTCAGGACGAGCGAGGGGGCACGGCGTAGCGTTCACGTCCCGTCGCCTCGGTGCAGGTTTGGCGACCGGCGGTGGCGGTTCTTCAAGGAATGGATACAGCTCTGGTTCTGGGGGGCCATCCGCCAGGGGAATGGGGCCTAGTGGTGGCTTCGAGGCACGTATGACGTTCGAGGGTGCCGCAGGCGTTGGAGCGTGACGGGGTCTTGGTGATACCGGAGGCTGAGGTGCAGAGCGAAGAGGCGGCGAATAGGGTTCGCTTGTTCCGTATGAGTGACGTAACCGTTTCCTCTCTTTGCGAGAAAGGCGAGTTTCGGGCTTCGCTTGTGGTGGCGCAACTTGAACTATGCCTGCACCCGTTCCCTGTGTATAAGCCTCGCCTCGCGCAATGAGCTCATCCAATTCGCGTCTGTTGATTTTGTCTTCATCCCGCTTTCCCTGCCTGCGAAGTCTCGACACCGCCTCAGGCTTTAGCTGGTAGGTCGTCATGACCTTGCCGCGACGGGTTTTGACAAACATTCCCGAATGGCATTAAGGGCGAAACTCCAATGGCTGCAATGGCTTGAGTCGAATATTGCTATTTATAATATGTTGGAGTTTTCAATTCGGTGCGGCCATCGCCGAAATCAACCGAAATATGCTTAATATTAAATTGAACTG
>DAIDJG010000019.1 GCA_027451445.1 Singulisphaera sp. | reverse complement strand
GTGTAGAGATAAAGGCATCCGATCTGCTTGTGGTCGTAAGGGTGAGCACGCACTTGCTCGCTGTTGGCGAGGTAACGCTCGCGAAAAAGTTCACGAGCTGCCCACTCATCCTCCTTGCGCAGAACCTGGTGGTAGAGGTACTCGAAGAACTCGAACTGAATCGACTCGCTGAATCGTTCGGTGGGCTCGATCCCGTCGACGACCACCCGGCGCGTGCCGCGCACGAAGTGCTCGTAAAAGTAGCCGACCGATTTCCGCAACACGCGTGCCAGGTCCGACTTCCAGACGTGCCACTCGTCGGGGTCGAGGTCGCGGCGGGTCACGCGGCGGCCGGTGCGCGAAAAGGGGTGATAGTAGTCGCCGATGGGGCGGGCGAAGTCCCAGACCTCGTCCAGGTCGAGGGGAACGTCGGCGGGGTAGGGCTCGATGTCCCAGCCGAATTGCGCACGTGCGTAGCCGGCATGATTCTGGGCGTCGCCCCGGCTGGTCAGGTCGCAGATCACCCCGCGCCGACCTTCGGCCTTCAGCCCGTTTTCCGCCCAGCGCAGGCCCAACTGGGTTTTCCCAGCCCCGGTCGCCCCGGCCAGAACGGTAAGGGTGCCGGGGAGCAGCCCTCCGCCGAGCAACTGGTCGAGAGGTTCGATCCCAAAGCCCTGTCGTGCCGTCATCGTCTGTTTTCTCGTGAACGCGTGAACCCGTAAATCCGATCAGCCGGCTTTATTGTGCGATCGAGGGCGGTGGACGAGCAAGCTGATTCCTTTTTTCAGATCAAGTCCTACCTTCGGAAAAGCCGAATTATGCCTGCGGAACCCGTAGCTTTTGCCAGGTGGTTACATACGGAAAGTCCGGCACGGCAAGGAACGGGACTCAACGCGGTTCAGGACTCACGTCCGAGAGGCTATTCCCGACCCCCAAAGGTCGATGACTCAAAGTTAAGGAAGCGTCCACGTGCGTGACCAACGTCCAGAATACCGATCGGCATGCTGGCAGCAACGGCGCAAGGCTCTTGCTCGGCATGGGTTCGTCCTGGCCGCCCTCCTCGGGCCGACCGTCACGCTGGCACAAGAGCCAAAACCGGGGACGAACACAATCCAGACGGCCAATCCCACCCAGGCGGCGCCTCGGGTGTTGGACAATTTCGCGAGCGGCCCATCGGGCCCGATGGTAGCTGCCCAACCTCGCGACATTCCCACGGTTGTGCCAATTGGCCAGCCTGCGCCGCCCGACGCCGCGGTGCCCCTGCCGCCTCCGGTCCCGGCGCATCCGAAGGTCATGAATTTGGCGCGTGATACGACCGGCCTGATTCCGAATCGGCCCCCTGGCCCGGTGCCACTGCCGTCGGCCGCGCAAACGGCCAGGAAAGTGAACGATCTTGTCGAGGTCATTCGCGACCCCGAGGCCGAAATCGCTGTCGTCGTAGGGCGGACCAAGCTAGTCGAGACGCGGCGGATCTTGACGCGTATCGCCATCGCCGATCCTTCGATCGCGGACGTCGAGCTTTTGGCCGACCAGCCGAACAGCCGGCTGCTGAACATTTACGGCCGGGCGTTCGGCTCGACGACGTTGACCCTCTGGGATGCCGACGACAAGCCGCTGACGTTCCTGGTTCGGGTCACGATGGACACCCACGACCTCGAATCGCGGATTGCTCAGGCGTTCCCGGGTGCTCAGGTCCACATTCGCCAGGTTGGTCCGCAGGTCATCCTGGAAGGGCAGGTTCCTGACTCCAAAACGATGGCCGACGTCCTCACCCTCGTCGGCAATGAATTCCGCAACACCATGGGCCTCAAGGGGATGATGGGCGGCATGGGTGGCGGCATGGGCGGTGGAATGGGTGGTGGTGCCGCAGGCGGCGCCGCGGGTGGTGCCGGTGGCGGCGCTGCGGGCGGTGGTGCCGCTGGTGGCGGCGGCGCAGGAGGCATGGGCGGCGGTGGAATGGGTGGCGGCATGGGCGGTGGGATGGGCGGAATGGGCGGCGGTATGATGGGTGGTGGGATGACGGGCTTCGGCCAGAATCCCTACATCATCAACCGCGTCCATGTGCCCGGCCCACGCCAGGTTCTGCTCCACGTCAAGATCGCCGAGCTGAACCGCACCGCGATTCGCCAGCTCGGCGTGAGTTGGCTCTATGCCCGCGACAACAAGCTCATCGGCTCCACAATCGGCCAGGCGGGCAACCTGACCGGGACGGGCGGCCCAATCAACCAAACCGCGACAGGTTCGGCGGGTCACCTGTCGTCGATTGCCTCGTCGTTCGCTGCGTCGGCGTCGGCCGCCAACAACAACGGCACGCTCTACGGAATCTTCGATGCGGGCCACTTCTCGCTCTTCCTCAACGCCTTGCGGTCGAACCAGTTGGCCAAGATCCTCGCCGAGCCCAACCTCATGGCGCTCGACGGACAGCCGGCCCGGTTCCTGGCGGGCGGTCTGTTCCCGTACCCGGTGCCCCAAAGCTCCTCGATCCCGGGCGGTACGGCGGTCGTGACGGTTCAGTTCGCCAACTTCGGTGCGATTCTGTCCTTCCTCCCGATGATCCTGGCGAACGACGTGATCCGTCTCGATGTGGAACCGGTCTTCAGCCAGTTGAACTTCGGTGCCGGCACCACGATCAACGGCGGCATCGTCCCCGCGATCGACCAGCGCAGTGCTCGCACAGTGGTCGAGCTTCGCGAAGGACAAACCCTGGCAATCGCCGGCCTCTTGCAGAGTGCGACGAACGCCACGACGAGCCGCATCCCCGGCCTCGGCGATCTGCCTGTCGTCGGGCCCTTGTTCAGCTTGAATCAGCACCAGATCGTCGAGACGGAACTGGTCGTGCTGGTCACGCCCGAGCTCGTCGCGCCCGTCGAGGCCAACGAGGTGACCGAGGCGCCCGGTGATCGGGTCCTGACACCGAACGACTGGGAGTTCTACTTCCTCGGACGCATCGAGAGCAAGCTGGGCCGCGAGTTCCGCGCCACGGTCCGAGAGATGGATCCGCTCAACGTGATGAAGCACTACCGCAGCGAGCAGCAGTGGGTCATCGGTCCGCACGGACATGCCGAGTGAGCGACGAACCACGATTTTCCTGACGAACCCCACCGCGCCTCGCCTTGCGGGGCTCGGATGCCCATAACGGATGAGGAGTGTGAGATGTTGCCACCTCGTGGCTGGAAATACGTTGGCCGGGTCTTGATCCCGGGCCTCACGCTGGGCTGGTTCTCGGCCGCCGTCTGGGCCCAACCGCCCGTCGCCACTGCCGTTCCCGGACCGCCGCCCCCCATGACCACGACTCCCGCCACGGTCCCTGGTCCGCCGGTTGGTTACTCAACGCCGGCAACATACGTGCCGGGTCCTCGCCCCGGACCGGACCGCACGGTTTGCGAACACGTCCCCCCGCTCGGTTATCGTGTGGTGCACGGGGCAGGGGCCGCGCTCCAGGATGGCATGATCGGCTATCCGGACCTGTTCTACGAGCCGCCGCTGGGGGCGTACGTCAATACGCAGTTCAACATGATGCGGGCCAAGGCGAACCCGCACCGGTTCACGCTCTACAGGACCGACTTCCTGAAGGGTTCAAATCAGTTTTCGCCCGTCGGTGCGACACGTTTGAACCTGATGGCGTCGCGCCTGGGTGGCTGGCAGGGGCCGATCGTCATCGAATGGAGCCCCGACGAACCCGGAATGGCCGAAGCGCGCCGTGCGGCGGTTCTTGCCACGTTCGAGAAGGCGGGAATGCCGCTTGGACCCGATCGCGTCGTCGTCGCACCCTCGCCATTTCCGGGCGCTCTCGGTGCGGATTCGGGGAACTACTACAACATCATGCTGAACCGCGATGCCACGGCTCCGCAGCAGTATACGTACTCGCCGACGAGTGCCTCCGGCTTCGGCGCCGGTGGCGGCGGCGGCGGCGGTGGTGCGGGCCCGAGGTGATTCCGAGTCGGTTGTTCCCCCAAGACCCTCGCATGGAGGCGACTGTCCCATGGATCGGAAATCGCGGCCCGCTTGGATGCTGAGCCTCGTCTGTTTGCTGCCCGTGGCAGCGACAGGCTGTCGGACCATGTCGGCGATGAAGCAGTCGGCCGCGACTCCGACTTCCAACGCGCAGCAGTCGACGCCGGCTCAACAGCCGCAGTCATCACAGGCTGCCGGTATTCTCGGCTCGCCCAGCGCGACAGGGGCGACCAACACGACCGACTTCCACGCCAAGCCGTCGTTCGAGCAGGAATTCAACGTCCATCTCGACTTCGGCAAGCAACAGATGAAGGATGGTCAGTTCGACGCGGCCCTGACCGAGTTTCAGAAATCGCTTGATGCCTGCAACAACCGGCGCGGAGGTATTCTCGCCGGTGGCCAACGCACGGCGGAGCAAGCCCTTGCCCTGCGGAAGCTCGCCAGCGCGTACGACCAGCTCGGCAAGTTCAAGCAGGCCGAAGAAAACTATCGGAAGGCGACGAGCCTCGCCCCCAACGACGCGAAGATCTGGAATGACACGGGCTACCATTACTACATGCAGGGCCGGCTCGCCGACGCCGAGCGCTGTCAGCGGCACGCCGTCAAACTCGAGCCGGACAACGCCCTGTTCCAGACCAACCTTGGCCTGACCCTGGCGATGATGGACCGCAATCAGGACGCGCTCGAAGCGTTTACGCATGCAGGCGGTCTAGCCGTCGCCCACTCGAATCTCGGTTACGCCCTGGCCGCTCGCGGTCGCAAGGATGAGGCGCGGGAAGAGTTCCGCAAGGCGGTCGAGCTTCAGCCGCAACTGCCGCTGCCCCAGAAGGCCTTGGCGTTCCTTGACACACCCGATGCGAGGGCGCTTGCCCGCGCCGAAGTGAAGCCGAAGCCCGTCGCCAAGGACGGTGGCGTGCAGCGCACGTCGTTGTCGACCACGCAACCCAAGGCCCCCGACATCCCCTGGGAGAAGTGATTGCGGCGAGAACCCTGACGCGATCGCGGAATCCAAAGACGACCCCACAGAGCGTGGGGTCGTCTTCGTTGTTTAACGCTTCCAAAAACCAACCCACAAGACTCGTTCGCGGCGAAGCGTTATGATGACACGAGGAGAATACCGCGAGGAGCCCTCATGAATCGCAGCCTTGTCGCCATCGTTCTGCTTTTGGTTCCATCGTCAAGAGCGCTTGCACAGTCGGCGAGCGACGCGAACGAGTTCTTCGAGAAGGAGGTTCGACCTCTACTGGTCGAACGTTGTCTCGAATGCCATGGCGCCAAGGAAAAACCAAAAGGCGGGTTGCGCCTGACCACGCGCGAGGCCGTGATTCGCGGTGGCGATAGCGGACCGGCGGCGGTTGCGGGAAAGCCGGACGAGAGCTTGCTGATCCAGGCAGTCCGCTATCTCGACGAGCCGCGCATGCCTCCCAAGGCCAAGCTCAGCGACCGCGAAATCGCGATCCTTACGACCTGGGTACAACGCGGCCTTCCCTGGCCCGAGACGAAAGCAGCACCCGCTCCGGCCGATCCGAAGGCGGCATCGTCGTTTCGCATCACCGACGAACAGCGGCGGTTTTGGTCGTTTCAGCCCATTCGAGACGTACCGGCGCCCGCGGTGAAAGATGAGCGGTGGTGTCGCTCCGCCATCGATCGGTTTATCCTCGCGCCCCTCGAAGCCCAGGGGTTGCATCCTGTGGCGGAGGCCGATCGGCGTACCCTCATCCGACGGGCGACCTTTGACCTGACGGGGCTCCCACCCTCGCCCGAGGAGGTCACGGCGTTCGTCGAGGATCCGAGTCCGGATGCGTTTGCCAGGGTCGTCGATCGCTTGCTCGGCTCTCGAGCGTACGGTGTTCGTTGGGGGCGGCACTGGCTCGACGTCGTGCGTTATACCGACTCGTTCGACGCCCGCGGCGTGGGGGGCGAGATGGACTGCGCCGACGCCTGGCGGTACCGCGATTGGGTCGTGGACGCGTTCAATCGTGATTTGCCCTACAACGAGTTCGTCACGCAGCAGGTTGCCGGCGATCTTGTTGCGTCGGGTGAACTGACGGAGGAAAGCCTCCAGGCGACGTTGGGGACGGGGATGCTCGCCATCGGCAACTGGGGGGGTGGCGACGCGGATAAGGAAAAGCTGCTCACCGACATTGCCGACGATCAGGTTGACGTCGTCAGCCGCGCTTTCCTGGGACTTACCGTCGCCTGTGCGCGGTGCCACGACCATAAGTTCGACCCGATCAGTACCAAGGATTACTACGGGCTGGCCGGGATCTTCTTCAGCACGCATATCCTGCCGAACGTCGGCCCCAAAACGAATGGTCCGCCGATGATGCGGATCCCCTTGGAGACGAAAGCCGAGAAGGCGCAACGTGCGGAGTACGCGCAGCGCCTATCGACACTCGAGAGCCAGCTCAAGAAACGCATCGAAGACGAGAAGACAACGTTCGCGCGGGGCCGGCTTGCCGAGACGGCGCGTTACGTGACGGCAGCGTGGGAGTTTCAGTCCCAGGCCGGGAGTGCGGCAAGCGCATCGCTTGCGGAATTCGCCCGGCGGGCCGGCCTGCATGAGTTTGCGCTGCGACAGTGGATTGGGTACCTGGGATTGGCCGGACGCTATCCGCTGATGGACCGCACAGTACGCGACGTGCTCGGTCGGCCGGGAATCGTCGCATGGAAGGGGGCGGCCGACTGTCCGTCGTTCACCGTGAATACGACCAACGAGAAAGTGACGCTTTCCACTTTCACCCTTCCGGCCCGCTCGGTGGCGGTCCACCCGGGCCCTCGCAATGGGGTGGTCGTGAGCTGGCGGAGCCCGATCGACGGGGTGGTCAACGTCTCGGGACGGCTCGCCGACGCCGACGCGGCTGGTGGCGATGGGATCGCGTGGGTCATCGAGCACAGGCACGGGCTCGTCGGGCGCGCTCTCGCCTCAGGAGCGTTTGCAAATGGCGGCAATCAGGCCTTCGCGGCCGCTTCCTTGAACTCAATTGAGGTTCGGCGCGACGACTTGATCCAGCTCCTGGTACTCCCGAATGCGGAGTATACGTGCGACACGACGCATGTGGAGATGGTGGTCGCACAGGCGGACGGTCCAGCGAAGTGGGACCTGGCGGCGGATGTGCTGGGCGATCCGCTCGCGGCCAATCCCCACGCCGATCGTCAAGGGCACGCGGGCATCTGGTCGTTCGAGGACATGGCCGATCGCGCTCGCCCCGGCGCAGGTTCCGCGAGTGCCGCCGGGCCGCTCGCGGCGTGGCAGCGTGCGGTCTCGCAAAGTCCCGAGGACCGCAGCGCCGTGGAATCCGCCACGCGTGAGTTTGCCAAAGCATTCGACGTCGCGGATTCGTCGAGCCCATTTTGGATTCAGACGCAGGCCGATGAAGCCGCGCTGGGCGAGAGCGTAGCCACCGCACTGGCCTCTCTGCGCAGCGAGGTCGACGCGCTCAAGAAGTCGCCTCCTCCCCCGCTACGGTTTGCGAACGGCGCACAGGAAGGAGGCGTACCGGGAAGCCCGCACGAGGGCGTTCACGACGTCCGGGTGCACATCCGCGGAAGTTACGCCCGCCTGGGCGACCTTGTCCCCCGGCACTTCCCGGAGATCCTGGCAGGCGATTCCCAACCGACAATCTCCGCCGGGAGCGGGCGCAAGGAACTGGCCGAGTGGCTCGCCAGTCCTTCAAACGCTCTGACAGCGCGGGTGATCGTCAATCGCGTGTGGCAGCACCACTTCGGGCGGGGGATTGTGCCGACCGCAAGCAACTTCGGCAAGCTCGGCGAACGACCCACACATCCGGAACTGCTTGATGCGCTGGCGCATTGGTTCATTGCAAACCGCTGGTCGTTCAAACGCCTGCATCGCGAGATCATGCTCTCTTCCGCCTACCGACAGTCGAGCCAACCCTCCGCGGATATGCTTCAAGCCGATCCGGGCAACCGGCTCTTCGGCCGGATGAACCGCCAACGGTTGGAGTCGGAAGCCATTCGCGACAGCCTGCTCGCGGTCGCGGGACGACTCGATCCGTCCCTCGGCGGCCCAGCGGTTCGCGACTTCGGCACCCCTCGGCGCACGCTTTACCTGATGACCATCCGCTCGGACCGCTCCGGATTCGGACCGCTCTTCGACGTCGCGGATCCCACGGCGATGGTCGACGCGCGCACGGTGTCGACTGTGGCCCCCCAGGCGCTCTACTTGCTCAATAATCCGTTCGTTCTCGAGCAGGCCCAGGCGCTCGCCAGGCGAATCCTGGGCCGAGGACCCGACGATCGTGCACGGATCGACTACGCCTACACGCTTCTCTACGCCAGGCCGCCTCGGGACGAGGAACGCCAGGTGGGACTCGATGTGTTGAAGAATACCGCAAGCGACGCGGAACGGCAGTCGGCCTGGGAGGCCTACTGTCAAGTTCTCCTGTGTGCGAATGAGATGATCTACGTGGATTGATTTGGGTGCTGACATGGATCGACGTACGACGATCAACCGCCGAACGATGCTCAAGTCGTTCGCCAACGGGTTCGGAATGTTGGGTCTTGCGAGCCTGCTCTCTGACGAGACCCGGGCCTCGTCAACGAACCCGCTGGCCGTGAACCGGCCGCAATTCCCAGCGCGTGCCAAGCGAGTGATCTTCCTGTTCATGTCAGGCGGCCCGTCGCACGTTGACACGTTCGACCCGAAGCCTCGACTCAGTGTCGACAACGGGAAGCCGCTCCCGTTCGAAATGCCTCACCTGGTGCGCACAAAGACGGGCAACCTGCTGGCCTCACCATTCAAGTTCCGAAAACACGGTGAGTCGGGGATCGAGGTCAGCAACCTCTTCCCCGAGGTGGCGTCGTGCGTGGATGATTTGTGCGTGATCCGTTCGATGGTGGCTGACAACATCAATCACAACGGCGCATGCCTTCAGATGAACACGGGAGAACAGGCGTTCTCCAGGCCTGCCATGGGTTCGTGGCTGCTTTACGGGCTCGGCAGCGAAAACCAGGACTTGCCCGGATTCATCGTCATCAGCCCCGCCCAGCCTGCCCAGGGGGCGCCTTTGTGGTCGTCGAGCTTTTTGCCGGCCGCGTATCAGGGAACACTGGTCTCCGATCTGAACAACCCGATCGCCAACCTCGCCAACGCGAAGTTTCCCGCCACCCGCCAGCGCAGCCAGCTCGATGCGCTCAAGCGGCTCAATGAGATCCACCGCGAAACGCGCGAGGACGATAGCCGCCTGGGCGCGCGCATCGAGTCGTTTGAGCTCGCCTATCGCATGCAGTCCGAGGCACCCGAGGCGTTCGACGTGGCCTCGGAGAGCCCTGCGACGAAGGCGCTCTATGGACTCGACGAGCCGACGACCGCGATCTTTGCCCGCCAGTGCCTGATGGCGCGAAGGCTCTCTGAGCGTGGTGTGCGCTTTGTGCAGGTGTATCATACGCAGACCTCCCGACGGTCGAGCTGCCAGCTCTGGGACCAGCACGGCGGTCTCAAGACCGAGCTCCCCGCCAACTGTGCCGCCACCGACCGGCCGATCGCCGGCTTGCTCAAGGATTTGAAAGCGCGCGGATTGCTCGATGAGACCCTGGTCATCTGGGGCGGTGAGTTTGGCCGCACTCCCACGGCCGAGGGAACCGACGGCCGGGAGCACCATCCTTTCGGCTTCTCGATGTGGTTGGCCGGCGGCGGCATCAAGCGCGGCTTGGTCTACGGCGCCACGGATGAGTTTGGCTGGCACGCGGTTCAGGACAAGGTCCACGTCCACGACCTGCACGCCACGATTCTCCACCTCATGGGAATCGATCACACCAAGCTCACCTACCGGTACAGCGGCAGGGACTACCGCCTGACCGACGTCTTCGGTAACGTCATCACTCCCTTGCTGGCCTGAAACGAACCGCCCTGACGTGTTGGAGAAAGCGCATGCGATTGGCTCGTCTCGCGATTGTCCTCGGATTCCTTGCGCCCGCCTTCGTCCAGGCGGACGAATCGTTTTACCTCAAGGACGGCGACCGCGTCGTCTTCTACGGCGACAGCATCACGGACCAGCGGCTGTACACGACGTTCACAGAGACCTACGTCGTCACGCGGTTTCCCAAGTTGAATGTCAGCTTCATCCACTCCGGTTGGGGCGGTGACCGTGTGGGGGGTGGAGGTGGCGGGCGAATCGATCTGCGCCTCAAGCGGGACGTACTCGCTTACAAGCCCACTGTCATGACGGTCATGCTGGGAATGAACGACGGCGGTGTCGCTCCCTTCAAACAAAGCAGTTACGACACGTTCGTGAAGGGCTATCAACACATCGTCGACACGATGAAGTCGCAGGCCTCGGGAATTCGGCTCACGTTGATCGTCCCGTCACCTTACGATGACGTGACCCGGCCGTCCAAGTTCGAAGGCGGCTACAACGCCGTGCTGCTGCGGTACGGCGATGCCGTCAAGGAAATCGCCCAGCACGAAGGGGCGACCGTCGCCGACCTCAACACCTACGTTGTCGAGGCGACGAAGAAAGCGTTTGCGAGCGATCCCGCCAACGCTCAGAAACTCAATCCCGATCGCGTTCACCCGGCCCCCGGTGGTCAACTTCTCATGGCCGCTGCGCTCTTGAAGGCGTGGCACGCGCCGGCGATTGTGTCCGAAGTGCATATTGACATCAAAGATGGCAACGTCGATAGCAAGTCCGAGAACACGGAGGTGAGTCAGCTCCAGCTCAAAGACGGCGTCGTTTCCTGGAACCAGATCGATAACGCATTACCGCTGCCGATCGACATGAGCGACGCATTGATTGCGCTCGCCGTACGGTCATCGGACGTCGTCGAGACGCTCGACCGACAATCGCTGAAGGTGGATGGCCTCAAGGATGGTCAGTATGCGCTCAAGATCGACGGGAAGGAACTCGAAGGACACGCCTTCACAAATCGAGAACTGTCCGAAGGTGTGAACCTCGCCACGCTGCCGACTCCGATGTATCGCCAGGCGGTACTCGTGCACGAACTAACGCGGCGACACAACGATCTTCACTCGGCTCGCTGGCGCCAGGTCCAGGTTCCCTTGCAGAACAAGGACTACGCAAATCTCGCTCGCGCTCTGGAAGCGCTCGATATGCTGGAGAGCGAGATCATGCGTGAACAGCGGAGCACGGCGCAGCCGAAACCGCACCGCTTTGAGCTCGTCGCGAAGCCCTGACGCGCGGGTGAGGAGGCGCACCGATATCGTTCGTTGTGCGCCACCACACCATCAAGATCGCGTAGCAGGTGTCAGACAGGAGGATGTGACGGGCGACTCGCCGGGAACTGTTTCGTCATCTCCTTGGACGTTCCCGGCGGCAAGGGAGGCGGGCCAGCCGGCACGTCCGTGGGTACGCCGGTTGCCGGGCCACCGTCGCTGCAGCCCGGCAGGGCCGCGAAAACGGCGGTCAAGACGACCGCGATGCTGATCCAACGCATGGTAAGTCTCCTTCAAAGTCTGGTTCTGAGATCGATTGCAGGGCCGTTCATGGCACGGGTGACCGGGTGCGAGAGCGGTCTTCGCTCGCGTCGCGCAAGCCCGAACCGCGCGAAATCATTTTATGTTTCGCACTTTCATGTGTTTGGGAGGGCGAGGCTCCGTCCGAGCCAGCCTTGATCTATCGGCGAGTCTTCGAGCCGATGGATCATCGCGTGCCGCATCGGGGATCGCGTCATCACACGCGATGTTCCGAGGATTCGAAGACTCGTCCTCCGAACAAGGCTGGCTCGGACTGAGCCTCGCCCTCCCGCTGTGCGTAACGCGACCGTAAACCGCTGTAACCTCGTCGGGTGCGTGAAACACGTTACATGGCATCCGCGCTGAGGGTTTCGCCGCCGTTGCGCGTCCCGATGGCCCACCACGTCGCGAGATTGATCGTGTCGCGGAAGAACTTCACCGAGCCGTCGCCCATGCAGGCGTTGACGCCGCCCGAGTGGTTGCTCGTGGCCGATGCCCCTCCCATCGGGCCGATGTACGAGAGCCAGGAGGGGTCGGACGAGTTGTTGCACTGGATGCTGTTCGGTGGCAAATAATGCATATAGCTGGTCAAGACAATGTGCTGCGGATACGCATAGAACCATTCGTATCCGGTCAGGTATGAGCTCGTGGAGGCGGTTGTGCCCGGGATGCTCTTGCACCCTGCGACGAACGCCTGCGCTCCGGCCGCGCCCGAGTTCAGCGCTGCGGGCGTCGGCCCCTGGAATATGGCCCGACGCGCGTCGGTGGAACTGATCGAGATGCTGGGGTTGCCGCTCAGGCCGATCAGGCGCTCGCTAAAGAGGGTCGTATTCGACGTGCCGTCCCGGATTGACTCGAAGCCGATCGGACCTACGTACGGGGCGCCACCGCCTTCGAGATCCTGAAGCGGCACGATGGTGCCCGAGTACAGACCTGAACTTGCGGCTGGGCCGCCGTAGTTACCAACATAGTTCGCTGTGCCCCAGGGGAACGCCGGGCGCACTTTCTGAGTCTCGGACGGGCAGAGCAGGACACTGAGCTGGTTGTAGCCGGCCGTCGTCTGATCGGCGGCGTAGACCTGGATGCTGAAGTTGATCGCATTGTAGACGGCTTGCTGCTCCAGTTGCGGCAAGATCGATAGGTACCAGGAAAAGCTCCAGCCCTGGCTTAGATTGGCTGATGCCGGGTACATCGATTGGGCAGGGACCACGTTGTTCTGTGAGAGGTAGTTGTGGACCGCGAGGCCAAGCTGCTTGAGGTTGTTGACGCACTGGGCACGTCGGGCCGCTTCACGGGCGGCCTGCACAGCGGGGAGCAACAGCGCGATCAAGACTGCGATGATGGCAATCACCACCAGCAGCTCGATCAGGGTAAAACCGCGTCGTGACTTCATGGGTGAAAGACTCCTCAGAAAACGAGTGCGAATCTCAGCGCGCAGGATCGTTGAGAGCCGCGCCGAACCAGCGACAGACGAAGGCGCCGGTTCAGATTACGGCAAGTGAAAACGTGCTCGTGCCGCGCGTTGTTCCGGGCGAGAGTCCGCCTCTCGCCGCGCGACGTTGAGAATGCCTTGAGTGATTAACCGTTTCTGCGTCCACCGTCGGTGGCCGCAGGGCCGCTCGGTCGTGTCGGCCCTGTTTCAGGAGAGTAGGAGAATATTATCCACAATCCGTGCCAATTCGTACGGCGTCGCGACGAATCGGCGCAAGTTGTCCGCGAACCGTTTCTTAGGTCTTGAGTCTGGAGATCATTGATTGATTGAATTCAACACGTCGCGAACGACGTCCTTGCTCAGGATGCGGGCGGGATGCACCGCGTCCGGGCAGAAATAACGTCTACAAGTCAACGACGAGTCACTCATGGATCTGGGAGGGCGAGGCGCCGTCCGAGCCGCAGGATCACTGCGAGACGATGTCCGCCCAACACACGCGATGTTCCAATGACTCGAAGACTCGTCCTTGGAACAAGGCTGGCTCGGACGGAGCCTCGCCCTCCCGATGTCTTCGGAGCCGAAAACGGTTGCACGCCGCGAGTATTGAGAGTGTGCGACGTTGAACGGTGCGTCTCGACACGACCCCTCGTTCAGTCGCGTCCGTTTGGGCGCACGATTTCGCCGTAGAAACCTGGCCTGCGGTCCGCGATCCGATCGATATGGTGCTTGCCGGGGACGCGAACCAGGTGTTTCTGTCGCGCACGAGCCGGATCGACGTCGGCATACAGGATCGCGGGAGAGTCCGATCCGGCGGTCGCGAGCTTCTGGCCGGAGGGGTCGACGATGGAGCTGCTGCCGATAAAGCGGAATCCGCTTTCGACGCCGACCCGGTTCACCGCCATCGCGTAGATGTTGTTCTCCATGGCGCGACAGGCCATCATGTGTTCAGCCGCACATTCGGAATGCGTGGGCCAGTTGGTCGGCAGTACCAGCAAATCCGCTCCCAGGAGCGCGAGGACGCGTGTTGCCTCGGGGAACGAGCCGTCGTAGCAAATGAGCATGCCAACGTTAACGCCGGCCACCTGGTGGATCGCGAACGGCCGGTCGCCGGGGGTCGTGAACCGGTCGACGCCGAGATACGGCAGGTGGACCTTGCGATACACACCGACCAGGCCATGGGGCCCGACCAGGGCGCAGGCGTTGAAGAGGCGGTCACCGTCGCGCTCGAGAAAGCCGAAGACAACGTACGTCTTGAGCCACGCGCAATCGTCGGCGAACAGATGAAGGCTTGGCCCGCTGACGGTTTCGGCGTAGGGCAGAGCCTCCTCCTTGCTCTCGAACCCGTACCCGGTCACAGCACATTCCGGAAAGACCACGAGCCGAGCGCCCGCCTCGGCGGCGGTGTGCACGTGCTCGAGCATTTCCTTGCGATTATGGGCGACTTCGCCGAGCTTCGGTTCCATCTGTACGGCGGCGACGCGGATCGGTGCGGGGGTGCTCATCGGCTGAACGCGGCCTCCACCAAAGGTTCGGGATCGAGAGGCAGGATCGGCCTGCGGATACGAGTATAAGTGTAGCGGGCGGGATTCGCGGCTGTCAGCCCTGGCGTATCAACCGGGATGATCGTACCCGCGATCGGCTCGTACGCCGCCTTGTAGGCGACCGCTGCCTTGACGACGATCACCCGCGCTTCCTCGGGGCGAATCCCCAGGCTGGTCAACTGCCCGAGACTGAATGGCGGATGCCGTAGCGAGTTCAGGACGACGAGGTTCTCGCCGTCCATTTCAATGACCGCAGTCAGCCCCTGATCGTTCGCGCGGATGCCGCCGTGTCGCGGCAGGTCCTCGACATATTTGCCGTCGTGAACCACCCGCACTCGCCCTGCAACCGGCAGCGGAGGGGCGTGGTGGTCGACTCGGCCGCCAGCGGAAAGGCGGACGGTGTTCCCGACGCCGGCCTCGACACATTCGCTGACGGCGATCGGGTCGTGTAGGACGACGATCGTGCGCGTCGCGCCCTGCGCCAGCAGTTCGTGGATCAAGACCGTACTGTCCGCCGCCGAGCCGCCGCCGATGTTATCGCCGAGATCGACGAGGACGACGGGCGTGTCACGAGCCGCGAGGGCCTGACGAACGGCGGCTTTTGGTTCAGGCGGTGCTGCGGTCAGTTCCTTGCGCAGCGACCAGAGTCTTGCGGCGAGATGGTCCGCTGCTTCGGCCGCGAGCGTCGGGTTGTTGTCGGTCACGACGATGCACGCCGGCCCCGCCTCTGCGACGTCCGCGTAGGGAAAGCCGGCCAGCAGACTCGCGTCGAGGAAGCCCTGCGAGCGATCCATCTCGAGTTCATCCATCAACATCCGCAAGGGCTCGCGGCTCGTTTCCTGTGCGAGCAAGTGGATCAGCATGGGCGGTTTTCGGAGTGCCTGAACCGGCCGGATCGCCCCGCTCGCGGCGCCCAGGGCGATTCGAGCCGCATCCTTGCCTCGTGCTCGCTGATCGACATGCGGGTACGTGCGGTACGCCACGAGGGCATCGGAGGCCTCGGCCATTCGCTGCGAAACGTTGCCGTGGTAGTCGAGCGAGGCGATGAGCGGTCGTCGCGGGCCGATCAGTTCGCGCACCCGCGCCAAAATGGCGCCGTCGGCATCCGGCTCGTTTTCCGCGACCATCGCTCCGTGCAGAGCGAGCAAAACCGCATCGACCGGGCCGGCTCTCTCGATCCTCTCGACGAGTCGGTCGGTCAGCTCTTGAAACGCCGCGGCGGTCAGCGGGCCGGCGGGTGTGGCCCAGGCCATGAGCGTGGGAACGGCCTCAAAGGGGAGCTCGCGCGCGGCTTCAAGGAAACCGCCGACCTCGTGATGCGCGTCGCCCCAGCGCCGGGCGATGCCGTCGCCGGTCTCCAGCCCACCAGTCTCAAACGCCGCCAGGTCGGTCCGTGACTCGGCGAACGTGTTCGACTCGTGCATCAACCCGCCGATGGCGATTCTCATCGTTGCAACTCCTTTGATCACGATGCGACAGCCAGGACAACGCGGCACTCTCGGTCAGGAACTTTTCAACTCCGGATGGAGGTCGAGGGTTGCGGGAGCCGGTGCGTCCGGAGGCTGGAGATCGAAGAGCAACGCGACCCGTGCTGGGTCGGGAGGACGCGACAACAACGACCCCACAATGCCTGCGATCAGCGATGCCAGAAGACCCCACACGCAGGGATCGAAGCCGAAGAGATAATACGGGCGCAGGCCCTTCGCCGGGCCGATGTCGGTGGTGTCCGGCAGGATGCCTCCCAGTCCCAGCGCATCCGGCCCGAACTTGCCGATGATGTAAAGCCCGACCGTGACGAGCACGCCGGAGATCATCGCGGCGATCGCACCGGTCGCGGTCATCCTGCGCCAGAAGCTGCCGAGCAGACCCGGCATCAGGAATGCAGCCGCCATGCCTGAGCTGGAGAACACCACGATCAACTGAAGATAGTCCGGCGGATGCATCGCCACGATGGCGACAATCAGTCCCACGGCGATCGTGGCCGTATAGCTCGCCCAGGCAATCTCGCGTTCGGATGCGGTGGGCCGTATGAAGCGCTGATAGAGGTCGTGAACCAGTCCCGATGAGATGATCAGCAGCCAGCCGCTGACCGTGCTCAACACCGCTCCGTAGGGGGCCGCGAGGATCAGGCCCGCGACGTAGGGATTGGCGAGAGTGATCACCAGGCTCGGCATGACGTCGTCGGACGACCCCAGGTTCGGCAGGATACTCCGCGCGGCGACGAAGATGAAGATGAGCGGGATGTAGACGATCGCGTTGTAGATGGTGAGGTAAATAATCGAATAGCGGAGGGTGCGCGAGTCGCGGAAGGCCATCAACCGCACCATCGTGGAGGGCTGCCCCATCCCGGTAATGGCCCACATGAAGAAGAACGAGATGGCCAACGTGATCGGATGAAACGAGCGCAAGGCTCCCGGTCCGAAAGCGAAACCCGGATCGGTCTGAGCCATCCCCATGAGCGTCGCGTGGTGCAGCCCGCCGGAGGCTTTGAGCGCAAGGGGCAGGAGCAGCATGACGCCCACGGCCATGATGATGCTCTGGAACACGTCGGTCCAGATCGCTGCAAGGAAGCCGCCGTACGTCGTATAAGCCACAACGGTCAGCGTGAAGATCGCGAGTCCGATCAAGTAACTCGTGTCGGACGATGCGATAATATCGTCCGTGAAGACCCATTCGGCCGTACTCGAGGGGAGGACGATTTTCATGATCCTCGCACCGGCGGAGAACTGGGCGACGAGGTTCGTGCAGAGGAAGAACATGACGAGGATGCTGGTCAGCAGTCCGAGGGACGGGCTGCCGAACCGTTCGCGGAAGAAGTCGGGAAGCGTCACTGCGCCCGTCTTGCGCGAAAGCTGACCGATCCGTTTTCCGAGGGCGCCCAGTACGGTCAAAGGCGCGATCATGTAGGACGCGATCCAGAGACCGACGATCCACCCGAAGGTGTAGACCAACGAGGGGAACCCCATGAACGTACCGCCGCTCATCACTGCGGCGGTCAGGGCCACGGCGAAGGGGCCGAGCGAGCGGTTTCCCAGGAAGTACTTCTCCAGGAAGCTTCCCTTGCGTCCGGCGAAGTTCGCGATGACGCCCAGTGCCAGGGAAATGAGTGTAAAGAGCACCAGCGCGATCATTGTCGGCGGCTGGGCATGAATTGCGGCGGCCTTATTCATGCAAGCCCCCTTCGCGAATATCTTGTTCCAGTTCGGGCGTGTGATCCGTTCCAAGGTCGTCGTCGGCCATGAACCAGCCAGCGAACCAGAAAGTAAACACGGAGCACACGCCCCACGGGAAGATCACGCCCCAGAAGAACCACGACGGCATCCCGAGGACAGGGTGAACATCGTCAGGCCCGAGCGGCCGACCGGTCCGGATGTAGCCGAAGAGATAGCAATAGCCGCACGAATAGACCGTGCTCGCCAGCCACGCCAGACCGATGATCACGGCCTCCCGGCGAGCGTTATTTACAACGGGGTCAGTATCTCGGGACAAGGGCTTGTCTCCTCAGGGATCCATTGGCCAGCCGGAGAAGCCAGCGCGAGGGTGCGAAGTCGTCGTACGGAGGAGAGTCCCGCCGGACCCTTTTAGTTGTCGCACGTCGGTCACGCGAACGCAACCCTCCACCCACGTTCAGGCTTAACGGCTACTGGGAGCGAGCGGGGGCGAGCGCGCGTTCGAAAAACTCCGCCGTTCGTTCCACGACGTAGACGCGATCGCCCTCTCGCCGCGACGAGTGACGTGCGTCGGGGAGGGGCAAGAGGTCGAACGGGCGTTTCGCTCCAATAAGGGCCGTCGTGAGCCGCGCGGTGTGACGAAAATGGACGTTCTCGTCGAGCATCCCGTGGATGATGAGGAGATCGCCGCAAAGCCGCCCCGCGTGAGTTAAGACCGACGACTCGCGATAACCGTCCGAATTGTTTTCGGGTGTGCCCATGTAGCGCTCGGTATAGCAGGTGTCGTAGCCGTCCCAGTCGGTCACTGGTGCGTTGGCAACCCCGGCTCGGAAGACTTCGGGGGCCTCGGTAAGGCCGCGCAAAGTCATGTAGCCGCCGTAGCTTCCGCCCGTGATTCCAACACGCGACGTATCAACTTCCGGCCAGCTCGTTGCCACGAAGCGGATCCCGTCGACCTGGTCGGCGACCTCGACGCTGCCCATGTGGCGATTCAGCGCGGCCTCGAACGCATGACCCCGCCGCGATGAGCCGCGATTGTCCATCTTCCAGACCGCGAAGCCGCGTTCGCTGAGGAACTGTGCCATCAGGTCGGCCGTCATCTCCCAGGCTTCGACGACGCGCTGGACGTGCGGTCCGCCATAGACAATGACGACCAGCGGCGCCTTCTCGCCGAGCCGAGTCGATCTCGGGGCGTAGTACGCGCCGAAGAGCTTGGTCCCTTCGCGGTTCTTGAAGTGCGTCAGTTCCGGCGCCTTGAGCCGCAATTCCCTTAACCTCGGGTCTGCGCTCGCATCGTCGAGTGTCTTCAGAATCTTGCCCGAGCGGTCGCGGAGCGTCGTCACGGGAGGCTGAGTGCGGGACGAGTAGACATCCACGAAATGCCCACCGTCCTGCGAGACAACAACGCGATGCGTTCCGCTGTCGTGGGTGACCGGCTCGATCGGCCCTCCATCGAGCGAGACGCGGAACAGGTGGCTTTCCAGCGGATTCTCTCGGCCCGAGCTGAACCACACTTCCCGGCGCTTCTCGTCGACTCGCACCACGGCGTCGACCGCCCAGTCACCCGAGGTGAGAATCCGGACGAGCTTACCCTCGCGATCGCGCAGCTCCAGGTGCCGGAACCCGGTGCGCTCCGACGACCAGAGAATCTCGCCCGTCCCCGAGAGAACATTCAGGTCGTTGTGCAGGTTGACCCAGGTGTCCGCAGTCTCTTGCAGCAGTACGGTATTCGCCCCTGACCTGGCATCGACACGCAGCAGCTTCAACGATTTCTGGTCGCGCGCGAGAAGCTGAACCAGGAGGGACGTTCCGGATTCCCAGTGCACACGCGCCAGGTAATAGTCTTCAACGCTCGGGGCAAGGTCGAGCCACCGCGTTTCGCCTCCTTGCGCCGATACGATACCGAGCTTGACCTTGGCGTTTGATTTGCCGGCGAACGGATAGCGATGTGTCTCCACCGAGAACGCTTCACCCCCCTGGTGTGCGATGGTGTAGAGCGGAATGTGTCGTTCATCGGTTTCCTGGTACGCGATCGCCGATCCGTCCGGCGCCCACCAGTAGCCCGTGGCGCGGTCCATTTCTTCCTGGGCGATGAACTCGGCCAGGCCGTGGGTAATTCCTTTTTTGGCGCCTCGACTGAGCTGAAGTTCGGTCCTGGACGCGATGTCGAGGACGAACAGCTCGTCATCCCGGACGTAGGCCACCTTCGTACCGTCCCGGCTGAGCTTGGGATCGATCTCCGGACTTTCCGTCTTGGTGAGTCGTTCGAGGGGTCCATCACCTCGTTGCAGGAAGAGGTCGCCCTGAAGGGGAAAGACGGCGAGGTCGCTCGATTCACTGCGGATCACGTGGGTAATGCCGGTCTCGCGGAGGCGCTGGCGTTCCCGTCGCAGTTTTTCGGCTTCGGAGAGCGTCGCTTCGGTATCGCCCTCGCCGGGTGGGCGCGCGACGACGCGCGGTTCGCCGTCGCCAACTTCGACGCGCCAAAGCACCCGGCTCAGACTCGACGACTCGGATTTCAGATAGGTCAGCGCGGTTCCGTCTGGGGTGAAGCCGAAAGCGCCGGGAACCACGGTCCCCGGGGCCGGAAGCTTCGCAACGTCGGCCGACGTGACGGCGCGGGGTACGGGATTCCGCGTGTTTGACGGTTCCGCAGCGGGGGAATCCTGCATGAAGACACCGTAGCCGTTCACCGGTGTTGCGTACGGTCGGTCAGGGATGTAGCATAGCGAGCCATGAGAACCAAGGCACGGAAGTCTTGCCCGAATTGTCAGCGATTGCAAGCGCTCCTGGACGCTCAAGAAGCCCGCTTGAAGGCGCTC
>DAIDJG010000018.1 GCA_027451445.1 Singulisphaera sp. | reverse complement strand
CAACAACAACTTAATCTGTACAGGTTTCGCGATGAAATCACTAGATCAAATGTGCGCTGCCGCTCCGTAACTCTTTTATTTACAGGAACTTGTATCGCGATTCTTCCTCCGTTGTACACTAAACCGACCGGGAATTCCTGGTGTTAGGAGACCTGTCCGATGCATTTCCCGGATATTTCGTAAATCTCGGGAGCATTTTTCGAAGTAAATTGCATACGATCGCGAATCGTACACAGATTGGGCAAACTTTCTTCGCGTTGCTTTCAGACCGATCCGTACCGGTTGTCTCACTCCGAGGATCGCGCACGAAATGGCGAGTACCGACGATGGCTTCGCGTTCGTCGACATGCGTTACGGGCGACTCGGAGACTCGGATCTCCTTGGAAAATAAGGGCTTTACAGTTCCGAGTTGGGCTCGCGAGCGCTGGGAGAGGCCGGCGTCCGCGCGAAACGATCAGGTGGGCGTCGGCGGAACGGCGGGTGAAGGTTGCTTAACGTTGCCGGTGTGTGGACGGTCGAAACGTCCGGGGGTTTCGCGCTGCGGATATCCACTCGGAGATTCGGCAAGTCCTCGATGGGACAAGGGGTTACGAACTTCCAGATGGACGATTTCCAGGGATTCGGAAGGACCGAGCTCGACATCGAAAAACCGCGGTTTCTGTGTCTCGGCGTCAGCGGCCTGCGGTCAGGAGGCGATCGGCGCCGAGGTCGCGGAGGCGCTGGGCGACGCGGAGGCCCAGGCCGTCGGGGTCGTCGAGGGGGCCGTTGAGGGAGGCGAAGAGGCGCTCGCGGCCGTCGGGGTCGAAGAGGGCGACGTCGAGGCTCAAGCCGCCATCGAACTCCCGGGCCCAGGCGGCGAGGGGGAGCATGCAGCCGCCTTCGAGCTCGGCGAGGGTCCGGCGCTCGGCGACGACGGCGCGTCGGGTCGAGGGGTCATCGAGGGGCTGGAGGCGGGCCAGGGTATCGGTGTCATCCCGGCGGCACTCGATGCCCAGGGCCCCCTGCCCTACGGCGGGGAGGAATCGGGGAGGGCCGAGGCGCTCGGTGGCGTGGGCGTCGAAGCCGAGCCGGCGCAGGCCGGCTTCGGCGAGGATCACGGCGTCGAGCTTGCCGTCGAGGGCCTGGTTCAGGCGGGTCTCGACGTTGCCGCGGATGCCGACGACGTTCAGGTCGGGGCGGAGGTGGAGCAGTTGGGCACGCCTCCGGAGCGAGCCGGTGCCGACGGTGGCTCCCACGGGAAGGGCGTCGAGGGTGCGGTGGACGGGGGCGATCAGGGCGTCGGCGGAGTCCTCGCGAGGGGGGATGGCGCCCAGTCTCAAGTTTTCAGGGCCCTGGGTGGGGAGGTCCTTGAGGCTGTGAACGGCGACCTCGACGGTGCCGTCGAGCAGGGCGCGCTGGATTTCCTTGGTGAAGAGGCCCTGGCCGCCGATCGCGGCGAGGGGGGAGTTGCGGTCGCGGTCCCCCTGGGTCTTGATCTCGATGAGCTCGACCTCGAGGCCGGGGTGGAGGGCACGCAGGCGGTCGGCCACCCAGTTGGCCTGCCAGCGGGCGAGCTGGCTCCCCCGGGTGCCGATGCGGAGGGGCGATGATGTTGAAAACGCCGTTCCAAGAGGCGCCGAGCTTCCTTCGGGTTCCATCGCGCGGTTTTCACCGTGCACGACTGGCTCTCTTGCTCCCTCCCCCCTTGTGGGGGAGGGCTGGGGTGGGGGGTCCTGGGATGAAGCGATCGCACTCGCAACCCCCCAACCTGACCCTCCCCCACAAGGGGGGAGGGGATCCGTCGTTCCAATGCGGAGGGCTCGGGGTGATGTTGACGACGGTTCCAACGCAGACTCCGGCATCAGGCTTTCCCTTCGGCGCGGCCGATGACCACGGCGATCACGCGCGCGGCACCGGCTCGTTTCAAGGCGCGGGCGGCGGCCCCGCAGGTCGCCCCAGTCGTCAGGATATCATCCACAAGGAGGATGGTGCGACCCTTCAAAGTCGCCGAGGCGCTCGACTTCACGCGAAAGGCGTCGTGCATGATCCGGAGCCGCTCGGTGCGGGCCAGCGTCACAAGCGGTGGGGTGGGCTCGACCCGCTTCAGGGGCCAGAGGCGTCGGACGCGGAGGCGGCGGGCCAGGGCGTTGGCGAGGGCGTCGGCCTGGTTGTAGCCACGTTCCCAGTAGCGCCTCCAGTGCAAGGGGATGGGGACCACGCACGTGCCGGAGGGCAGGTCGCGCAGCAGGGGGTTCGACTCGAGCAGGACGTCGACCAGCCAGGGGGCGAGCCAGGCGTTGGGCTCGTGTTTGAGGCGGAGGCAGAGGTCGCGGATCGGGCCCTGGTAGGGGCCAAGGGCGATGGCCCGGTCGAAGCCAAGGGGGCGGCCCCGGCAGGCGTAGCAGCCGTTGGTGTGGTCGGCGAACGGGCCCATCGGCAAGCCGCAGCGCTCGCAAGGGGAGGGCGAGGCGTCGAGCAGTTCGCGGCGGCAGCCCGGGCAGAAGGGTGCGCCGGCGGCGGGGTCGGCGCAGACGGAGCATTCCCAGGGGAAGACCAGGGCCTCGACGGCCCGGCCGCACTCGCCCAGCCAGTGTGGGAGCAGTCGCGACTCGAACACGGGTCTCTCGTGCGATCCACGCAACAACACAACAGGCTTTCAAGGGGTGCGCTGACCGGTCCGCAAGTAGGGCTCGAGCTGCTCGCGAAGGTGGTTGCGCGCGCGGGCCAGCAGCGATTTGACGGCGGCTTCGGAACGGCCCATCACCTCGGCGATCTCGGCGTAGCTCATGTCCTCGAACTTGTTGAGCAGGACGGCGACCTTCTGGTCCTCGCCCAGGCCTTCGAGGGCGTCGCGGACCACGTCCGACAGCTCGACCTGGCGCATCTGGGCCGAGGGGGTGCCGTCGCGCGCGAGGGCGCGGGCCTCGGCGGAGCGGACCTCTTGCGAGTTGGCGTTGTCGCCCCCCGATCCCCCGGCCGCGATCGTGGGGTTGCGCCCCTTGCCGCGCAGGTGGTTCAGCGCGAGGTTGTTGGCGATCGTGAACAGCCAGGTCGAGAACTTCGCCCGGGGGCGGTAGCCTTTGCGGGCGCGGTAGATGCGGAGGAAGACCTCCTGGGCCAGGTCCTCGGCCTCCTCGACCCGGCCGACGAGGTGGACGAGGACGCCCACGAGCCGGTGCTGATAGCGTTCGACGAGGACTTCGAACGCCCCCTGGACATCGTCGCGCACTTGCAGCATGAGCCGAACGTCCGGGTCTCGGGCTTCGAGCTGCTGTTCCAGGGTATCCGTGCTCACTCCGGGATTCCTCCTACCGGCGCTCGCCGTTTCACGTCCCTTGCTAACACGTTACGTCGGGACCGGACAAGGGGGTCGCCCTTTTTTCCACGCTCAAGGTGCGGATATGCTCAGTGGGGTCCCCTGCCCTTCCAGACGCCTTCGCAGTTGACCGCAGGCGGCGTCGATCTCACGACCCTTCGTCTTCCGCACGCTGACGCTGACCCCTCGTGCCCGCACGCTGTCGGCGAACCGGCGAACCGCTTCGGGCGAGGGTCGCTCGAACGGCAAGCCCGCCACGGGGTTGTAAGGGATCAGGTTGACGTGAGCCTTCCTCGCCTCGAGCAAGCTCCCCAGAGCCGCTGCGTCCTCGGCCCGGTCGTTCACCCCGCGCAGAAGGACATACTCAAAGGTAACCTGCCGGCCCGACTTCTGGAAGTAGGCATCGGCCGCCTCGATGACCTCCGACAACCCCACCCTCTGATTAATCGGCACCAGCGTGTTGCGCAGCGCCTCGGTCGGGGCGTGCAGCGACACCGCCAGGTGGTACTGGCGGTCCAGGTCGGCGAGTTTACGCATCTTCTCGGGCAAGCCGACAGTCGAGATGGTGATCCTGCGCTGGCCGAGGCCGAGGCCGTCGGGGGCGCAGAGGCGGTCGAGGGCGGGGACGAGGTTGTCGAGGTTGGCGAGGCTCTCGCCCATCCCCATGACGACGAGGTTCGTGAGCTTTTCGCCGGGTGGGAGCAGGTTGCGGAGCCGGAGCACCTGTTCGAGGAGCTCGCCCCGGGTGAGGTTCCGCTCGACCCCTTTGAGCCCGCTGGCGCAGAAGACGCAGCCCATGCCGCAGCCGACCTGGGTGCTGATGCAGACGGTGCGCCGGTCGTCCTCGGCCATGAGGACACACTCCACGCGCCGGCCGTCGGTGCATTCGAGGAGGAGTTTATCGGTGCCGTCAGGGGAGACGTGGTGGTGGGCGAGGCTGGTGGCGAAGACGGTCCACTCGGCATCGAGCTGCTCGCGCAGGGTTTTGGGGAGGTCCGACATCTGGTCGAACCGCTCGGCCCGGTGTTGAAAGACCCAGCGGAGGATCTGTCGGGCGTGGAACGGGGGATGGCCCTGGTCCTGGATCCAGGCTTTCAACTCATCGGGCGAGGCATCCAGCAAGGGGCGCTTCATGGAACGTGGCGGCTCTCGGCAAGGCAGGGTCGTGCGCTTCGGGGGCGCGGGTTCGGCTCCTTTCAGAATGATACTCAACCGAGCAAACGCTGTCGTGCCCAAGCTTGCTGTTCGGGGAGGAGCGGAGGGTCGATGGGATCGGTGCCGTAGGCAATCTCTCGGGAGTAAGGGCCGGCGTCGTAGCAGCGGTCGAACACCGCCTGGAGGTCGAGCGTCACGGGCGGGTCGCCGGGCAAGAGCGGAACGGTGATCACGGGCAGGCGGTCCTGAAGGTGGATCGGGTAGATATAAAACGTTTCCAGGTCGTCGAAGCGATGAACCGAAATATGATAATCGAACGGACCACAGGCCTCGCGGGCCGCGTCGAGCGGAACGGCCGAGGCGTGCTCGCCGCCTCGGAGGAGGTCGATCTCGACGAGGTGGACCTGGCTCGCCAGGAGCTCGTGTTGCTTGCGGCGATAGAGGTCCCGTCCGTGGGCGCCCGGGGTCTTGTTGGACAGGCTGAGGATTTCGAGGGACGTGACCAGGCGCTTGCCTTGCTCGTCCTTCGTGTAGATCTCGATGAAGGGCTCGCGGAATTCATCGTGTGCGACTCGAACGGCCACCGGCTGAGCCACGGGCGGGGCGGTGACCGTCAGGGTGGCTGCCGCCTCGGTGCAAGGGAACTGAAGCACGTTCACAGCCGATCCGATCGTGCGGCGCGCGATCTCGATCCAGACCCGCCGTCCGAGCGCGGCGATGTAAGGGGCGGGGAGGCTTGCCTGAAGCCGTTCGCGCAGGTAGGTGATGAAGCTGTCGTGAAAGTCCGGGAAGATGTCCGGGCTTTCCAGGTATGGGTCCATTCCGGGGAACGGGCTGGGCATGGCGGATCTCCTCGTCGCCCTTCATCCTATCCGCCACGGTTCATCCATCCCAGCACGGCCGGCGCGTTTTGGGTACGAGGACGTCTCGTTGCCACCTTCTTTGCCTGCGGTCGCGAGCTCGCCCGCCGGGAGCAATCCGCGCAACCAGACGCGGCCGGTCGCTCACGCCTCGTCGGCTGCGGTCCGCTCCGCGAGACGCGCCCGCCCGCGCCACTTCTGCGCGGTGACCCACCAGGACGCGGCCAGGTAGAACACCGGGTAGAACAGCGAGAGTGCGGCCAAGTCCCGCCACCAACCCGCCTCCGTGACCCGATGATCGGCGGGCCAGGTCCAGAGGACCCACGCCAGGGCCACGGTCCAGACAATCCCGAGCACGTTGCTGACGGCGTTCAGCCGGCCCGGCTGCGACGATGGGTACAGGTACCGGCTCAGGACGAACGTCAACAAGGCCAGCACCACGATGATCCCGAACCCGACCCGCGCAGGCACCTTCGCCACGACAGCCGCGAGTTGTGCGAGGTAGTCGCCGGGGAGGATCTGGTCGGCGTCGACCCCCACGACCCACTCCTCCCCCGCCACCATCGCGACGGCGAAAGCATGGGCGCAGGGGTCGGGCTGGAAATCATTACAGGTCAGGTACGTCACTGCGAAGTGGACCGACCCCGTATGGTCGGGCGACGGGGCCGGAGGTGGGCTGCGGAACAGCGCAGCGAGCTGGAACGCCAGGTGATGCAGCGACCACCAAAGGAGACCAGCCAGATCGAGGCGCTCAAGGCCGCCAGCCCAACCTCCGCAGGAATGAATTAGGAGTCGCTTGGTTTTCCAGGTTTTTTGCAGGTTCTTCGCGAACGGGCACGTTTTTCAGTCACTATTTCTCGGTCGCGACGACAAGGCTAATCGTCATCCGGGTGTCTGATCTCCCTGTGGCGGCGACTCAGTCCGGGTGGTTCGCTCCCACATCTTGACCGGCTGGATGAAGGGCTTCGGCGCGGATCGCCGTCTCGCGGCGGGATTGTCAGACCGACAGGTCGAGGGAGGCCGGTCGGCCGCTGCCTCGGGAATGGCTCTCCGCGCGGTCCAAGAGGGACGCCAGCGCCGAGAGGGCATGAAGTGCACCGTCATGGTTTCCGGCGGCGAACCGTTCGTTCGCCAACTCCATAATGGCCCGGATCCGGCTGGTGTCGCCCCTCCGTTCTCGGAGGGCTTCGAATGCCCGGGGCTCCAGCGCGGCCAGGCGTCGCTCAAACGCGCGCGTGCCCGGTTCTTGTAAGTGCGCCAGCGCAAGTAAAAAGCCGCCCGCGATTCCTTTTGGGATTCACGGGCGGCTCTTGTTGAAAGATTCCGGCGATGACCGACTTTCGCGCCTGAGGCACTATCATGGGCCTGGCGGGCTTAACGGCCGTGTTCGGAATGGGAACGGGTGGGACCCCGCCAGTATGGTCGCCGGAAATGCCCCCGGCGGGCGGTCAAGCCACGCCGGGCGCGTTTACGGTTCTCAAACAGGTGGCTCGTCACGCGAATGAACATGTGTAGTGTTCACCACTCCACCGCTTCCAGTCCCCCCTACGGACTTCGTTCTTGGGGACGGCGTTGCCCAACTCGTGTTGGGAAGCGGGAGATGACGTTGGTGAAATCATTCACCCCTTGTTGACCCACGCGCTTGTGACAGCGGGCGGATCGGGGTGGTCAAGCGTATTGGCTGTTAGGACCGGTCGGCTGCGGCGCTCGCGCGCCGTGCACTCCCGGCCTATCGACCTGGTCGTCTTCCAGGAGCCTTCTGTACTGAGTACATGGAAACCTCGTCTTGAAGAGGGCTTCGCGCTTAGATGCCTTCAGCGCTTATCCTTTCCCGACCTGGCTACCCGACGTTGCCCTTAGCAGGACAGCCGGCACACCAGAGGTCGGTCCTCCCCAATCCTCTCGTACTAGGGGAGACCCTTCGCAAGTTTCCTACGCCCACGGCAGATAGGGACCGACCTGTCTCACGACGGTCTGAACCCAGCTCGCGTACCGCTTTCATTGGCGAACAGCCAAACCCTTGGGACCTTCTCCAGCCCCAGGATGCGATGAGCCGACATCGA
>DAIDJG010000017.1 GCA_027451445.1 Singulisphaera sp. | reverse complement strand
TGGAAATCGTAGGGATGCGGCCCGGCGCAAGGTACCTGCACGCAGGCCAGGGCATACCACGTCTGGTCGTTATCCAGGCCGAACCGCAGGCCGGGCGCGACGTAGACATCGGTGATATGGTCTTTCCGGCCCAGGACGTCCGACAGAGACGAGACGGCGACGTGGACGACGAGGTCCTTGAAGACGCGCGCATCCTTCGTCGTGAGGTGTCGACCCATTGCCAAGGTGTTGAAGTACACACTGGTGGCCGACTTGCGACCGGTGTCGATATTGATTCCCGTTCCTCCCCGCACGACCCACTTGGGGGCGAAGTTCCACCAGAACTCGAAGCCCGGGGTGATGAAGGCGATGTCGTTCCCGTTGACCGTCTTGCCCGTGGGGGTCCGTTCCGTCAGAAGCGCCTGGAAGGTGAAGTTGCGCTGCTCGATCAGACGAAACCGTTCTGAGATCGTCAGGTCGCCGAAGTTGCCAATGTAGTGGCCGGTCGGCCCCGACTTGTTGTCGGCGATGTAAGGGACCACCAACAGCAGTTCGAGACGCTGATTCAGCGGCAGGTAGAGGTTACACGTCGCGAAGTATTCATTCCCGTTGGTCTTTGGTTTCGCTGGGGACCAGGGAATCGGTGTGAGCAGGAGGCCCTGGTGTTTGGTCATGTCCTGCACAAACGAAAAGTTAAACGAATAGAGCCGCGCGAAGATGCCGTCGGCGGCCCCGAACCAGTTCTGCCTCGAAACCCCGTTGGTCCCCGCCGGCGAGCGGACGTAGGCCTCGTCCCAGCCCTCGCTGAAGAACGTCCAAAAGCTCAGGGGGTGCCACTGATCCTTGGAAGCCGCTCCGAAAATCGACTCGTGAATCACGTCGCACACGCCCATCACAACCGGGGCCGGCTGCGGCTCAGCGACGGGTCCGGAAGGACCTGGCGCCACGGGCGGAGTCGCCGCCGTTGCGTCAACGCCGAGATCCTCGGCCGAGAAGAGGACCTGGCGCGACGCCGGATCACCTGCCGGCGCCGTCGTTGACGGCACGACCGCCTGGGCCTGTGCCTCGGTCACTCCCAAACCGGCCAGCAAGCAGAGCGCCATGCATTTCAGCGCTGGCCAACCTTGCTCGAGTAAGAACCTATCCATGAATAGGCCTGTCTTTCTTCATCGCCAAGTTGGGGAGAACTCAGACCACATCTCTGCACGCGCGCTGCGCTTCGTTCGGGGCTGATGGCGCGGCGCAGGAGCCGACAGAACGGTCCGCCCTTATCCCTGCTATCGGCCAATCCGCGCCAATCGCTGTAATGCCCGCCGATCGACAACAGCACCTATGTGCTTCGGAGGTCGCGAGGCCTGCGAGCGTCCGGCAGTCAGCCAGATCGGGAGCGCGGGGAACGACCGTCTTCAACTGCATCGAGAACCAGCACCTTGCCTCTGGTGTGTGCTTGCCTAAAGGTCCCAGGATGTGCATTCGCGCGAGCGCTCAGTGGTGTAAGGTGGATCCGGCCGTCGATCTCGTCGTGCGTGTAGGCGAAGTAGGCTCCGCCGCCGATTCCGATCGCTTCGCAGAAAACCAGAAAGGCTGATCGGCCTTGGGGTTGGGACTTCGGAAAACCGAAGGACGAGCAAGGCCAGTACGGCACGCGAGACTCCTCCGGGGAGCGTGCCGTTCGGGATCAAGGAGACTTTGCATCCGTGACTGTGAGCCCGTCGGAACCGAGCACACGATAGACGTCCTGGGTCCACCCATAGGGCGCCGCGTCGGGGACGCGGAGCGAGCAACGCCGAGGGGCCACAAGTCCGGCGATCTGCGGTAGGTCGCCGACGGCGAGCAGGCCGGGCACATCGGCGAGCGCGGAACGTCCGCCTGCCTCGAACTGGGCACGATCCGTAGCAGGCAACGTGGTCTTGAACGCAGTGATCTCCGGGTCGATCGCGGTGGCGAATAGTGCGGCCTTGCCGTAGCGTTCGTCGGCTTCGAGCGAAATCGAGGCCACGTCACGCCGGGATCGCCAGCTCTCGGCCACGCAGAGAATGTCCAACGCCTCCTGCCCGACGCGGGATCGACCGAAAAACCACGCAGCATTGTCCGTCCGGCGTCCACCCCAGTCCACTTCGCCAGCCCCTCGCGGCTCGACGACCAGGGCGGCTCGCCCGGAGGCGAGCACGGACTCGATCTCCGGGCGCAATCGGGCGCGTACGCCGACGATGAGCGTCGTCGCCAGCGGACCATCGCGCAGAGGCCGGAACTCGGCCACGGGGATCGTGATGCACGGTTCGGTTTGCACGGCGTAAAACCGGGCGCGAATGCCGTCCGCTTCGGCCTCCCGGATCGCGCGGACCGTCGCAGGCTCCCGACTGGAAGGTAGACCCAGCTTCTGCTCGAGCGCGCGGCGAGTGCCCGTCGTGAAGGATAACGCCAACGCACGGGTTGGGGGAACGGGAGGAACGGGGATCGCGGCGACCCATTCGCGGAAGACGTCGTGGTACGTCTTGTTCGCCTCGGGGAGCCCAACCCGCAACGTTTCGAGCGGCTCCGGCGACACGGCGAGGTCATCTTCAATGCCGCTCGGCGCGCGGAGGAGTTCGCGCTCGACCCAGGCGTAGAGCTCTCGGCGCTTGTCGACCTGGTAGCCGTGGCCGGTGGGCGACTCGTCGTGGGCGACCTTCGCAACGTCGCCGTAAAGCTCATAGACCCCTCGCGCCCACTGGTAGGAGCGCTCCGCTTCTTCCCAGGGAAACTCCAGGTCGTCGGTCCGGCGTTTCGACGTCACGATCAGCGCCGGCCGAGGCGCGTGGAGCGCCAGAAGGACGCCGATGTCGGCGACGCGCCGGGCCCCGGGCGGCCGCTGGTGCCAGTCCCAGTTTCGGTCCTTGTCGATCCAGTAGTCGAACGTCGAGACGGAGCACACCGGCACGCTGAGCCGGACCCGTTCATCGAGCGCGGCGATCCAGTACGTCGAGTTGGAGCCGCCAGACTCGCCCGTGAAGCCGAGCTGGGCTGCGTCCACCTCGGGCCGGGCCGCCAGTACGTCCAGCGCGCAGCGGGCGTCGAGGACCTCGAGCGTCGTCGGGCAGCGCGTGCTGAATGAGAAGGCCGAGATCCCATGGTCGTTGCCGCCGCCTTGCGGGACGGGATCGTGGCCATCGCCGTCGCCACCCGTATTCCGCTCGAAGCAGTTCATATAGTCGTACGACAGTACCACGCAGCCGCGCCGGACGAGATTCACATTCCGGGTCTGCACGTAATCCGCGGCCTTGCTCGCTCGGTAATGGTGCCCGCTGATGCTGACGATGCCCGGGGCCTTCTCGGGTGGAATGTGCCCTGGTACGTACAGGAGAGCCGGGACCGCCATGCCGGGCCAGCTCTCGTAGAGCAGTTTCTCGATCGTGTAGCCGTCGCGCCGGAGTGTCTCCTTGACCCGGACGCGGGGCGACCACGGCGGCGGCCAGATATCGCGCAAACCCAGGACGTCGAGCAGCTCGTCGCGGATCGCGGTGCGCTGGTGTTCCCAGCTTTGAACCGTGCGGCCTTCGAGCGGAATCGGTTTGAGCTGGGCGTCTACCCAGCGACGCATTTCGTTCTGAGCGCTCTCGAGGGGGAGGATGGGGTCGGCGAACCAGGTGTCCGGGAGCCCGCCGATCAGGGCGAGTACGATCGTGAGGTGGTTCATCGGGGTTCGATCGGGCGTGTTCTATGTTTCACCCTTGGAGAGGGAGATTGTGGTGAGCGCCACTCAGCCGCGAACCGCTCTCGGTCGTCACGTGTTTTCACTCGGTTCAAAGGGCGGATTCTCCCCACCCTCGGTGCTAACTCCGGCGGCGACGGGCTCGCCCTCGGTTTGCTCCTTCAGGGGCCAGATGACGCTCGCGAGCACCCCGCAGGCGAGGCATGTCAGCACGATGCCGAAGCTGACCAATCCCGGCACGTGGACCAGTTCGAGCGCGTCGACGACGATCTTGAGCGTGATGTAGACCAGGAGGATGGCCACCGCCTTCTCGAGGTGGTGTAGCTCACGGGCGGCGGCGGCGAGCAGGAACGTCAGGGCGCGGAGGCCGAGGACGGCCATCATGGTGGCTGTATACATCAGGACCGGATCCTTGGTGACGGCGGCGACGGCCGGCATGCTGTCCCAGGCGAACATGATGTCGGACCACTGGACGCACACCACCACCAGGAAGGGAACGGTGATGAAGAGTTTGCCTCCCTCGCGCACGAAGAAATTTCCGCCGGCGAGCTCGGCCTTGACCGGGAAGAGCCACTTCGCCAGGCGCACGGCCTGGTTCCCCTCAAAGTCCGCGTCCGAGGCGGCCCCGCCTCCGCGGAATGCCTTCTTGCACATCCCGAAGGCCATGATCCCGACCAGCACGGCCAGGATCAGCATCACGATCGTCTGCGCCCTGCCGGGCAGATTGATCAACAGGCCGATCGCCATCAGGAAGATGAATCGGAAAAAGATGGCGCCGATCACGCCCCAGTGGAGGATCCGGTGCTGGATCCGGTAGTGCTCCTTGCTGCCGATCCCGAAGTACTCGAAAATCGCCAGGAAGACGAAGATGTTGTCCACGGCGAGCGTCTTCTCGAGGGCAAAGCCCGAGAGGTACAGCCCTGCCTTATCCAGCCCCATCCGCCACCAAATGATCCCGCTGAAGGCGAGACCGACGAACAGGTAGAACAGCGACCACAGGAGCGCCGCACGCGCGGACGGAGCTCGCTTCTGATAGCCCTGCGAATCCAGGAAGAACAGGGCGATGAAGACGACGGCCCAGATCCCCATGACGACCGAGTGCGTCGGGTCGAGGATCTTTTGAATCGAGTCGACGATGCTGTCGGCCGCCAGGCCGAGCCACGACCGCCCGGCCGCTTGCGCGAAAACAAAATCCATGAGCAAGACTCAAGTCGTTGTAGGCC
Organism: Singulisphaera sp.; assembly: GCA_027451445.1. Taxonomy (GTDB): domain Bacteria; phylum Planctomycetota; class Planctomycetia; order Isosphaerales; family Isosphaeraceae; genus DAIDJG01. The sequence continues at coordinate 17,112 of DAIDJG010000017.1, read as the reverse complement.
TCGCGGCTGTCTTTCCAGTGCAGGAACCTCATATCCTAGCGAGGATTCTCGCGGAGGGGAATCCGCAGGACCGCTGTGATCGCGGCGGCAGTGATTGTGCGAACTTCGCTTCCCAAGAGTCTTCCGAAAGGATGTGCCGTGAAGAACCGTGCTTTAGTAGGTGGCCCAATGATGAATTGAAACGAGCAATAAAATCGTCGACATTTCCAAATCAGTGTTGCGTCACGGCGGCTTTCCGAGCGTTCGAGGACAGGGTGGACGAGCCCATCCGGGCCGAATCGGCTTCGTTGTTTTTTTGCAACACGATCTGCTGGAGTGGGCGTTTTTCCTGAGGTTGTGTCCTGCAAAAGTAACGAAATAAGCGTCTGCGGCCGGAAACCCCGCAGAATCCCTTGCAAGGGTCACCGAACCGCGGATTAGATGGTCTGACGCGACGGAGGGTTGTCCTGAAAAAAGCGGGGGTGTGTGTCCAGAGTGTTCGCAAGCTGTATTAAGTGCTTTTGAAGTCAATCTTTCACTGCAATCTTCAGGATAAACCTTTGCAAATTTGGACTAAGCTTGGGACAGGATGTCGGTAGCCGCGTGGTCAACGTTATGAAAGCCCCATGAAACCCAGCCAGAGTCTCGATCCCCGATGGACACATCAGGGCCCAACGGTCGTCTTGACGATCCTGGGGGGAAGCCTGCTTTGGGCCTACGGGCCGATCCTGGCAACGATGGCGCGGCGGTGGTCGGGCGATCCGCGGTACTCCCACGGGTTCCTCGTACCGGCCTTTGCGCTCTACTGGCTCTGGACGCATCGACCGACGCATCCTGCAACGACTCGGGAGCTGCCGGGGATTGGCGCCTCCTGGGGGGGCGTCGCGCTCCTGGCGCTGGGGGCGGTGATCCGGACGGCGGGTGCCCGGTACTGGGTGAACTGGCTGGAAGCCGTCTCGCTCTTGCCCTCGCTCGCGGGACTGGCACTGCTGGCCGTCGGTGCGTCGGGTCTGCGGTGGACGTGGCCGGCGATCGCGTTCCTGATCTTCATGATTCCGCTGCCCTACCGGCTGGAGGTGGCCCTGGGCCAGCCCTTGCAGCACGGCGCAACCGTAAGCAGCGCCTACATCTTGCAACTGTGCGGTCTGAGCGCAACGACGGAAGGGAACATCATCCTTTTGCGGCATGCACGCATCGGGGTCGTCGAGGCCTGCAACGGGCTGGGCATGCTGTATACCTTCACGGCGATGGCCACGGCGGTGGCGATCGCCGTGCCCCGTCCCCGGAGCGACCGGACCTTGATCGTGTTGAGCGCGGTGCCGATCGCCTTCTGTGCCAACGTCGTGCGCATCACCGCCACCGGATTCATGCGCGAGCTCGTCGGGACTCGGATTGCTGAAGCCGTCTACCACGACCTGGCCGGCTGGCTCATGATGCCCCTGGCCCTGCTGCTACTCTGGGCCGAGCTGTGGATGTTGTCGCAACTGCTGGTCTGCCCGGCGGTCCAAACGAGCGGAGATGCTTTGTCGATCCATCAAAACGATTAGCTCATAACATCAATCTTGGGTTGCGTTAATGGTCAATCAGGCTGGGAACATACAGGGTGTTGGCGACGGCGGACCGGAGTGGTCGTCCGGTCTGCGGCCGGCGTCGTTCGCGGGGACGGGAAGCCGAGCGCTTGCGACCGGCTCCTCGGGCTCGAAGTTGCCCCCTGCGCTCAACGCGGTCCCCGACCTGCTCGTTTTGCTCAAGGCGCTCCAGAACCGCTGGCCACTCGCTCTGAGCCTGGGTGTAGTCGCGGCGCTCCTGGCGACGGTGGTTGCCTGGCAGGTCGTGCCCAGTCCCAAGTATCGTGCGACCACAATGCTGAAGGTGTCGTCGCAGACGCCCAAGGTGCTCTTCGACACGCTGGAAAACAAGCCGGACTTCAAGGTCTATCTGGCGACTCAGAAGACCCTGATTACCACGCGGATGGTCCTGAGTGCGGCCTTGCGGCGACCTGAGGTTGCCGGCTTCGATTGCCAGAATCTGGCCGATCCGGTGGGCTGGCTCGAGCACCAGATCAGCGTCGACCTCCCCGCGAATTCGGAGTTGATTTGCATCAGCATCACGGGCGAACGCCCCAATGATCTCGCGACCCTGGTCAACGCCGTCGCCGATGCGTATATGGAAGAAGTCGTCACCAAGGAACGCAAGATCCGCCTTGCTCGCTATGAACAGCTCCAAAAACTGTACGCCGATGGGCAGGCCGTCCTGACGGAGAAGCGAGCCCAAAAACGCAAACTCGCCGAGAACGTCGGGTCGGACAACCGCGACACCCTCGCGATTCAGCAACAAGCCACGTACGAGCACCTTGCCCTCGAGAAACGGGAACTCCAGCGCGTGCGGATGGAGTTGAAACGCCAGCGCGTCGAGCTCGCGGTGCTGGAGGCGGCCGAGGCCAACAAGACGGTTGCGGACGTCACCGACGACATGATCGAGGACGCGCTGGCACACGATGCCCTGATCGAGAAGGACAACCTCCGGATCACGCGGATCGACCAGGAGATCGAGCGGCACAAGCGCGTCATTCGGAACCACAGTGATTACGCGCTGAGAGACCTTGGCAGGGAACGGGCCGCGGCGAAGCGGATCCTTAGCGACGACCGCGCGAAGCTGCGGCCCCAGATCGCCCAGCAACTGCGCGTGACGAACCTCTCCGCTCAATCGACGAGGCTCGCGGATCTGCGGCTCGAGGCCAAGATGAACGCGGAGATGGAACAGGTCTTGCAAGAAGAGGTCGACCGCTTCACCAAGGAGGCGCAGTCGTTCAACAGCAAGACCCTCGATTTGGGGTCGTTGCAGGACGACATCGCCCAGCGCGAGCTCGTCGTCAACAAGATTGGCAACGAGGTCCAGGCGCTGAATGTGGAGCTGACCGCCCCGGAACGCGTGGAGCAGATCCAGAAAGCCGAAAGCCCCCGTGCGGATAACCCGACCAAGCGGCTCATGATGATCGCCATGGCGGGGCTAGGCGCAATGGGCTGTACATTCCTGGGCGTGTCCTGGCGCGAATACTGTGCGCGCAGGCTCGGCTCGGTCGACGAGGTCGTCAACGGTCTGGGGTTGCGGTTGGTCGGTGCTCTGCCGGCGCTTCCGCGCGACGCCCGCTCGGTGGCTTCGAGCCCGCGGGCCCCAGCCCTGCCGTATGGTCAGAGCCTGCTCATCGAATCCATCGACGCCGCGCGGACGATGTTGCTCCGTGATTGCCGGCTGGAGTCGCACCGGGTCCTGATGATCACCAGCGCCTCGAAGGGAGAGGGCAAATCGTCGCTCTCGAGCCACCTTGCCTTGAGTCTGGCACGGACCGGCCGGCGCACCTTGCTCGTCGATCTCGACCTGCGCAGTCCTGCGTTGAACCGGCTGTTCGACCTTCCCGAAGGGCCGGGCGTGTCCGAGCTCCTGCGGGGCGAGGCCGCGTTGCCCGAGGTCGTGCAGCCCGTCGTGGGCGGGCTCGACGTGATCGGCGCGGGGAAGTGCGACGCCGAGGCGCTCCGGGCCCTGGCACAGGACCGGCTCCCCTGGCTGTTCGACCGGTTCCGGGAGCGTTACGACTTCATCGTTGTGGATTCCGCCCCGGTGCTTCCGGTGGCCGATTCGCTCCTGATCAGCCAGCATGTGGATGCGGCGATCTTCTCCGTTTACCGCGAGGTGAGCCGGCTGCCCGCAGTGTACGCGGGCTACGAGCGGCTCGCGATGCTGGGCACGCGCATTCTCGGCGTCGTGGTGACCGGCATTCCGGCCGACCGCCTGGGCGCCGAGGCCCCTTACGTTGCGATCAACCAAGCTTGACGGCAAGCAATACTTTGCAAGGAGTTCACTGGTGACCGTGTCTCGTGTCCTTCCCCTGGCCTCGGCTCTCGTGATCGTGATCAGCTCCGGCCTGGTCCACGGGCGCTGGAGCGATCAGCGCGCCGTCGAGGGCGCTCTGGAGGAGGCACGCGTCCGCCTCGCGCACATTCCCTGGACCGTCGGCCCCTGGCAAGGGACGGAGACCGAGATCGATCGTGCAGGTCTCGGCCTTTTCGGAATCGAAGGTCTCATCGCCCGGCGCTACGAAAACACGCGGACCGGTGCGACGGTTTCGGTTCTCCTCGTCTGCGGGCGCTCCGGCCCCATTGCTGTCCACGGCCCTGAAGTCTGTTACGCCGGTGCGGGGTACAAGCAGGCGTCACCGCTGACCCGGCGCACCGTAAAGCAGGCCGAAACACGCCATGAGTTCTGGACGGGCGACTTCCGTCCCCCCGACCTCCTGACCTCGCGCCCTCTGCGCATCACCTGGGGCTGGACCGCGAAGGGTCCCTGGGCCGCCCCTGACCATCCTCGCCTCGATTTCTCAAACGACCTGATCTTGTACAAGCTGTACTTAATCAAAGAACTTGTGCCCACGGACGATCCAGGCCAGGCGGGAGCGGATGACGACTTCCTCGAGAAGCTCCTCCCCGTGCTGGAGACGTCCCTCTTTCCTCATGCATGAGCAGCCAAATAACACGAACTAGACTTGGAATTGTTGATTCAGCAAGCGGAGTTTTGCGGCATGTTCAACGCGATCAGTGATAGGGCGTGGAGGCCCTGGGAGAAGCGAGTGTTCACTTCGGGGACTGATTTTGCCGAAGGCGCGTATCCCGCGACGGGGAAGCGGGTCTTCGACGTCGTGGTGACCCTCCTGCTGCTGGTGCCGGCGGTCCTGCTGCTGATTCCGATCGTGATCATCGTGGCAGTGACCTCGCCGGGGCCGATCCTGTACACGCAGGAGCGGCTGGGCTGGAGGCGCCGGTCGTTCACCATGTACAAGATCCGAACGATGCTGCCTGATTGTGAGCGGCTGACGGGTCCTCGCTGGTGCACGCGCGACGATCCGCGAATCACGCCCGTGGGCCGGTTTCTCCGCCGGTCGCACCTCGACGAGCTGCCGCAGCTTTGGAACATCCTCAAGGGTGATATGAGCCTGGTGGGACCTCGGCCGGAGCGGCCGGAGTTCGTGGCCCAGTTGGAGAAGGCGTTTCCGTCTTATACGGACCGGCTCCTGGTGCGTCCGGGTCTGACCGGCCTGGCGCAGGTGCAATTGCCTGCCGACATCGATCATGAGAGCGTGCGCCGCAAGCTGTTGTGCGACCGGGACTATCTGCGTAACGTGAGCTTCTGGCTGGACCTGAGGCTCATGATCTGCACGGGGCTGTTCTGTGCGGGCGTGCCGTTCCCGGTCTCCTGCCGCTTGTTCCGCGTCCATACCCCTGGGATCGAGCTCGAGGTCAGCGACCGCGAGGTCGAGCTCGTGTCCCACTCGAAAGCCGTACCCGCCTGGCACGACTCCTGACAGTCGGCGCTCCAAAGGGCCGGGAGACGGTGCCATGGACTTTATCGCCTTCCTGATCGTCAACGCGATGCTCTTCATCAGGCCCGCGGAGTTCGCTCCCGCGCTCCTGGGTTTGCCCGTCTATGAAGTGTGCATCGTCGCCTGCATCCTGCTTTCCGCCCCGGTACTGCTTCCGCAGTTATCGCTCAACGCGTTCAAGGAACGGCCCGTCTCGGCCTGCGTCCTGGGGCTTTTGCCGCTGATCACGATTTCGCAAGTGATCAACGGGCAGGCCGATACGGTCATCGAAACGACGATCGATTTCATCAAGGTGCTCCTGTACTACTTCCTCCTCGTCGGCCTCGTGAACACCCCCGCGCGCCTGACGCGGCTGCTGTCGGCCCTGGCGATGTTCGGCGCCGCGGTCTCGGCCATGGCGGTGCTGCACTATCACGGGATGATTGAGGTACCGGCCCTCCGCTTCGAGGAGACGGGCGTGGAGGACGCCGAGGGGGCGTTGACGGCCTTGAAGCGCCTCGGAAGCACGGGGCTGTTTCAGGATCCCAATGATATGTGTCTGATGCTGGTGCTGACGATGATGATCTGTCTCTATCAGATCATCGAGCGTAAGCGCTTCTACTGGGCTCTGCCGCTCGGGCTGTTCGGACACGCCTTGACCCTCACGCACTCGCGAGGGGGGTTCCTGGGGCTCTTGATCGCGTTGGGGACGTTCCTCCTGGCTCGGTTCGGCAAGAAAGCGCTGCCGCTGGGCCTGCTCGTGGTCCCAGTGGTCTTCGTTTTGTTTGCTGGCCGGCAGACCGATATCAGCCTCAACTCGGGCACCGGCCAATCGCGCATCCAGTTGTGGCATGAGGGGATGACGCAGTTCATCCTGCACCCGCTCTTCGGGATCGGATATGAGCAATACGCAGAAGTCGTGGGCCAGGTCGCCCATAATTCTTTCATCCACTGCTTTACCGAACTAGGTTTCCTTGGGGGCACTCTGTTTCTGGGGGCCTTCCTCACCGCGTTTTGGCCGATCTGGAAACTCGGTCCGGCAACGGAACTGCTTGCGGACGACTCGTTACGGAGGGTGCGGCCTTACATCCTGGCGATCCTTTGTGGTTATGGAGGGGGACTGCTGTCGCTCTCCTGTTCGTACACGATTCCCACGTACCTTGTGCTTGGTCTGGCCACGGTCTATCAACGTTTGGCCAGTGACGACCTGGGTCAGACTCTGACACGGTTCGATGGGCGGCTCGCACAGCGGTTAGCGTTCAGCGGAGCGGTTTTCATTACGATGGCATTTGTTTACGTGCGTTTGGCGGTACATTAGCGTGACATTCTGGATAAAATGGTCGCATGAGTGAAAGCTTAATCGCCACCCTGGAACCGGAACGAACGAGCGTGTCTGAGTCTCCTGCACCCACGTCGGCGAAGCCCCACGTGACGGTGCTCACACCGCTCGGAGGCTGGCCGACGATCGACGTGGCGGAGCTCTGGCGGTTCCGCGACCTGATCTACTTCCTGGCCTGGCGGGACGTCAAGGTCCGCTACAAGCAGACCGCGCTCGGCGTGGTGTGGGCGGTCCTCCAGCCGTTGCTGATGATGGTCGTGTTCACGATCTTCTTCGACCGGCTGGCAGGAACTGGGTCCGACGGCCTGCCGTATCCCCTCTTCGCCTGTGCGGGGCTATTGCCCTGGACGTTCTTCGCGACGGCCATCACCAGTGCCAGCAACAGCGTTGTCGGATCGGAGCGGCTGATCACAAAGGTCTACTTCCCGCGCCTGGCCGTCCCCCTGGCGGCGGTGGGGGCCGCGGTGGTCGACTTCGTTTGCGCTCTCGCACTCCTGGCCGGCGCGATGTTGTTTTACGGCGTCGCCCCCGGTCCTGGGTTCGTGCTCGCGCCTTTGGTCTTCGGTGTGATCCTGCTGTCGGCCCTGGGGATTGGGACGTTCCTGGCGGCCCTGAACGTGGCCTACCGCGACTTCCGCTACGTGGTGCCGTTCCTGATCCAGCTCTGGATGTTCGCCACGCCAGCCCTCTACATGAAGGCCACGGGAGCGCGAAGCGCGTTTGCGACGTGGCTCTGGACCTTGAACCCGCTCAACAACCTGATCGCGACGTTCCGTGCCGTCGTGCTGGGAGGCCCGATCCCCTGGGGGGGCTTCCTGCTCTCGGCGGGACTGGCCGTGTTCGTCTTCCTCGCGGGATGCTTCTACTTCCGCCGGGTTGAAGATCGGTTCGCTGACATCATCTGAGAGGATCTAGATCCGTGTCGCTGGCCCTTCAAGCCGAAAGCCTGGGTAAGTGCTACCGCGTCGACCGTGGCGATCCGGACGCTGCAGGGAGTTACCGGACGCTGCGCGACGACCTCGTGAAGATCGCCGGCGCCCCTCTGCGCATGCTGCGCCGCGGCGTAAACGCCAAGCGCGCAGCGGAGCCTTTTTGGGCTCTCAAGGACGTCGATCTCGAAGTCAAGCCGGGCGAGGTGGTGGGTCTCGTCGGTCGCAACGGCGCGGGGAAGTCGACCCTGCTCAAGATCCTCTCGAGGATCACCCGACCCTCGACCGGCCGGGCAACCTTGACCGGTCGTGTCGGCAGCCTGCTGGAAGTGGGGACCGGCTTCCATCCCGAACTCACCGGCCGCGAAAACATCTCGCTCAACGGGGCCATCCTCGGCATGAGCCGCGCGGAGATCGCGCGTAAGTTCGACGAGATCGTGGCCTTCTCCGAGGTCGGCCCGTTCCTCGACACGCCCGTGAAGCGCTATTCGAGCGGGATGTACGTCCGGCTCGCCTTCGCCGTCGCGGCCCACCTGGAGCCCGAGATCCTCGTGGTGGACGAGGTCCTGGCTGTGGGAGACGCCGGCTTCCAGAAGAAGTGCCTCGGCAAAATGCAGAACGTCGCCGGCGAAGGGCGCACGATCTTCTTCGTGAGCCACAACCTTGCGGCTGTTCGCTCGCTGTGCAGCCGCTGCGTGCTGCTCGACGGCGGTCGCATCATCATGGATGGGTCGAGCGACGACGTGACCGACCATTACGCCACCCTCGTCGAGGATCGCGTACGGGGCCAGTCCGACGGGCCGATCAAGGCCGACCGCTTCAGCCTCTACGGCTCGGGCGAAGGGTATTTCCTCCATCCCTCGCAAGGGGAGCGGGAATACTCCATGCTCTGCGGCGATCCGCTCACCCTGGAATTCGAGATCGAGGCACCCAGCGCTTTGACCGAGGTGACCACCGGCGTTTCGCTCAACGCAATCACCGGCGGCCGGGTCGTGAGCATGAGCAGCAAGGTGCAGAACATCCCCAGTCGTTGCGGCGACTCGCGCCGCTGGGTCGTGCGCTGCGAGATGGGTGCGATCCCGCTGAACGCGGGAACCTACACCGCCACGATCTATGTCGGCAACGGGATCGTCGATGTGGCCAAGTTCAGCGACGCGTTCCTGATCAAGGTGGCCGAGCACGACGTCTTCGGCTGGGGAAACAGCCTGCCGGGAGCGTCGTCGTGGGGGCCGATGTACTGGGCACCGACGTGGGACATCGGGCCGGCCATCGCGGAGGGCTTGAAGGCATGAACGAAACGCAACTGTGCATCGTTCAGCCGAACGTATGCTCGCCCTCGGAGACGTTCATCCGGGCGCACGCGGAGTCGTTGCCTGCGCGGGTGACGGTCATCCACGGCGGAGCCCCGACGGTCGGCGACCGGCCGCTGCTGTCGCAAGCGTTCATCGCGCGCGGCTGGCGCAAAGCGTGGCGGATCGTCCGCGGGCAAGGCTGGGATGCGGAGCTCACCGCCTGCTATCTCAAGGCATTCCGGCGCTATCGTCCCAGCGCGGTGCTCGCGGAATACGGCGAGACCGGCGTGGACGCGCTGGATGCGTGCCGGCAATTGAACATCCCCTTGATCGTCCATTTTCACGGTTATGACGCGAGCCGCAAGGACTGTCTCGAACGGATGGCGGTCCCTTACCGAAGGCTCTTTGCCGAAGCGGCGGCGATCATCGCCGTTTCGCGGGCGATGCGTGCGAGGCTGGTCGACCTGGGAGCGCCCCCTTCGAAGACGTACTGGAATCCCTACGGCGTCGATTGCTCGGCGTTCGGCGGGGCTGAGCCGTCGAACGCGGGACCGGTCTTCCTCGCGGTCGGCCGGTTCACCGAGAAGAAGGCGCCTCAGCTCACGTTGTCGGCCTTTGCCGAGGTCCGGCGGGCGTGTCCCGAGGCCCGGTTGCGCATGGTCGGATTTGGTCCGTTGCGCGACGCGTGCGAGGACCTGGCCAAAGGGTTGGGCATCGCCGATGCCGTCACGTTTCTGGGGGCGTGCTCACCGGCGGTCATCCAGGACGAGATGCGCGGGGCTCGCTGTTTCGTCCAGCACTCGATCGAAGCGCCCAACGGCGACTCCGAAGGGACGCCCGTCGCGATCCTCGAGGCCGGCGCGTCGGGCTTGCCGGTCATCTCAACGCGACACGGCGGGATCCCCGATGTGGTTGTCGAAGGCCGCACAGGCTTCCTCGTCGATGAGCACGACGTGGCTGCGATGGCCGAGCGGATGCTCCGCCTGGCGCGTGACCCGGCCCTTGCCGGGGAGCTTGGCATGGCCGCTCGCGAGCGGGTCACGACCGAGTTTTCGCTGCCTCGCCGCATTGGCGCTCTTTGGAACATCATCGCCGGTTGTATCGACGCGCAGGAAACTGTTCCCGTTGCTCATGCTGCCGTGCTCGCGCACGCCGGCTGCCAGGAGTCCACACGATGAAGATCGTCGCGGTCGTGGGTGCCCGCCCTAACTTCATGAAGATCGCGCCCCTGTTCTGGGAGCTGCCGAACTACCCCGGGATCGAGGCGGTCCTTGTCCACACAGGGCAGCACTATGACCGCGCGATGTCGCAGCTATTCTTCGAAGAGCTCCGCATCCCCCGGCCCGATGTCGACCTCGGTGTTGGCTCGGCCTCGCACGCGGTCCAGACCGCCGAGGTGATGAAGCGGTTCGAGCCCGTTCTGCTCGAACAGCGGCCCGACGCGGTGGTCGTCGTGGGCGATGTGAACTCGACGATCGCCTGCGCCCTCACGTCGGTCAAGCTCGACATCCCCGTCGCGCACGTTGAAGCCGGCCTGCGCAGCTTCGACCGGACGATGCCCGAGGAGATCAACCGCATCCTCACCGACTCCATCAGCCAGTGGCTCTTCGTCACCGAGCCGAGCGGCGTCGAGAATCTGAAGCGGGAAGGCGTCCCCGGCGAACGGATCCACTTCGTCGGCAACGTCATGATCGACACGCTCCTCGCCTGCCGGGCCCGCAGCGAACGCGCGACGATCCTCGAGGATCTCGGCCTCGGCACCCAGCCTTACGGCGTCCTGACCCTGCACCGGCCCGCGAACGTCGACGACCCCGAGGTCTTCGACAGCCTCTGGTCGGCCGTTGAACGCCTTCAGCGCGAGCTGCCGATCGTCTTCCCGGTCCACCCCCGGACGCGCAAGACCCTGGAGCAATCGCCTCGCGGCAACCTGCCGAACGTGCGGCTGACGGACCCGCTCGGCTACCTCGACTTCCTCAAGCTCGTCGCCCATTCCAGGCTGGTGCTCACCGACTCCGGCGGCCTGCAGGAAGAGACCACGGTGCTGGGCGTCCCTTGCCTGACCTTGCGGAACAACACCGAGCGGCCCGTGACCGTGACCCAGGGGACGAACACGCTGGTCGGCCTCGAGACTCACCGGATCGTCGCCGCCGGCCTGAAGACTCTGTCCGAGCCCGCATCCCGGCGCCGGACGCCCGACCTCTGGGACGGCCGGGCCTCGTCCCGCATCCTCGACGTCTTGAGCGGTACGAACAGCCAAGCTCCGGCCGACGCGACTGCCGCGCAACGCACACCGGTCCTGGCAGGGGCCTGATTTATTTATAGGGAGCAAGCCTTGGCACAACGGACCGTACTGCTGGCTTCGTACCACTTCCCCCCCTCGGCGGCGAGCGGCTCGTTCCGCCTCCTGGGGTTCGCGCGGCACCTGCCGAAGCACGACTGGCGCATGGCCGTCGTGGCGCCTCCGAAGATGCCCTGGGAACCCGTCGATGAGGGCCTGGCCGCTCAGATTCCGCCCGAGACCGCGATCTACCCCGTGCCCTACCGGCAAGGGGGCCTGTTCCAGCGGTTCGCCCCGTTTTGCTACTGGCTCCCGAGCGCACTCTCTGCCTGTCGGCGGGCGATCCGCGAGCAGAACGCCGAGGCCCTGCTGACCTCAGGACCGCCTCACCAGATCCACCTGCTCGGCCTGGCCCTCAAACGGCGCTACGGCATCCCCTGGATCGCCGACTTTCGCGACCCCTGGATCACCGCCGGCCACGAAAGCGCCACCGCGGGCCGCACCTGGCGGATGCTCGAACAGGCCGTGATGCGCCAGGCCGACGTCATCGTCGCCAACGCCCCGGGTGCCTGCGGGGCACTCCGCGACGGCTTCCCCGCGCTCGAATCCAAGTTCGTCACGATCACCAATGGCTTCGATGGCGAGCTGTTCGAGCCCAAGGAACCGATTCGCACCCCCGCTGACGGCGAGCCGCGGATCATCGTCCACACCGGCGCGACCTACTATGGCCGCGACCCCCGTCCTTTCCTGGATGCCCTTAAGCTCTGGGGGCAGCCTGCGAAGCCGCTCCACGCCCACTTCTACGGCCAGCCGCCGGAAGCGACGTACAACCTGGACGACGAGGCCCGCCAGCGGGGTCTCGAAGGGTCGGTCTCGGTCACCGGCCAGGTCTCCTACGCCGACTCGCTCCGTGCTATGATGACGGCGGACATCCTGCTCTTGCTCGACAGTCCGGGCCGACGGATCGGCGTGCCGGCGAAACTGTACGAGTACATCGGCGCGGGGCGTCCTATCCTGGCTTTGGGGGAATGCGACGGCGACCTCGCCTGGGTCCTCTCCCAGAGCGGTCTCCCGTACCAGATCGCTCCGCCGCACGATCCGGCCGCGATCGCGCGGGCCCTGGAGCAGCTCGTCGCGACGCCGCCGCAGGCCGTGACGCGCGAATCGCCGTTCACGCGCGAGGCCCTTGCCGGGAAGCTCGCGGACCTGCTGACACGCTATTGCCCGAACGCCAGCGCCGTTGAGAATATCCATGAGCCTTTACAAGTACCTGGCCACGTCGCCTGACCCACTCCCGCGCCTGGTGCGCTCGCTGCGCCGAGGGGTCCGCGAGTTCACGCTCCCCGCTCCTCGCGCGCTGGTCCGCCCGGCCCTCTGGGGGTTCCTCACGCTGCGCGAGGGCTGGCACTATGTGCGACGGGTGTTGATCGTCGAGCCGCTCTTCAAGGGCTATTGCACGCGCTTCGGCCAGCGCGTGCGGACTGGCATCTTCCTCCACAGCGTGGAAGGGAAGGGCGACATCGTCCTGGGCGACGACGTCCTCGTCGACGGCAAGTGCACCTTCGTCTTTGACGGGCGCTACGGTGAGCAGCCCATGCTTGAGATTGGCGATCATACGGTCATCAGTCATCAATGCCGGTTCCTGATCGGCCGGCGGGTCACAATCGGCCGGCATTGCCTGATCGCCTCGACGAGCAGCCTGTTCGACACGGACGGCTACCGGACGGATCCCGTGGAGCGTCTCGGCGGCTTACCGCCCGGGGTGGATGAGGCGCAGCCGATCGTCGTGGAGGATAACGTCTGGATTGGCACGGGGGCCTTCATCCTCAAAGGGGTCAGGATCGGCACCGGCTCGGTCGTGGCGGCCGGGTCCGTCGTTACCAAGGACGTTCCGCCCAACGTCATCGTCGCGGGGAATCCTGCCCGGGTCGTCAAGCAACTGGCCGAGCCTCGGCCGCCTTGCAACGCGCCCGAGATGGTATCCCTGCTCGAACATCAAACGGCGTCGTCATGAAAGTCTCCGTCATTGTTCCGCTTTACAACAAGGCGCCCTACATCCTTCGGGCGCTTGACTCCGCGCTGGCACAAACCCGAACGCCCGACGAGGTGATCGTCGTCGACGACGGCTCGCAGGACGACGGCCCCGCCCTCGTCGCCGCTTGCACCGACCCTCGGATCCGACTGATCCGCCAGGCCAACGCCGGCCCAGGGCCCGCCCGCAACCGGGGGATCCGTGAGGCCCAGGGGGAATACCTCGCGTTCCTCGATGCCGACGACGAGTGGCGCCCCGCGTTCCTCGAACGAAGCCTCGCCGTGCTCGAAGGCGAGGGCAGGGGGGCCGCCGCGGTCTCCTCGGGGTATTTTGAATTCCCCTCGGGCCATTCGACCGAGCCGCTCTGGCGCCAGCGAGGCCTGAACGCCCAGACCTACACGCTCCAACCCGACACGCCCGCGCCGTTTGTCGTTTCGTTGCTGGCTTATATGTCGCCGTGGTCGACGGTGGCCCGGGCGGAAGTCGTCCGCCGCTGGGGCGGGTTCTACGGCCGGGGCAAGTGCCTGTACGGCGAGGACTCGTATCTCTGGCTCAAGGTCCTGCTCAACGAGTCGTTCCGGGTAAACCTCGAACCGTTGGTCTGCTACCACCGCGAGGCCTCGGCCCTGGCCACGCCTCGCCAGGGGCCTCGACCGGTCGAGCCAATCCTGACCGACCCGGCCGAGCTGGAGGCGAGCTGCCCGCCCGAGCTGCGGCCGCTGCTGTCGCAGGTGATGGCTTTGCGGGCGATGCGCACCGCCTGCATGCTCGGTTATTGGGGTCGCTGGCGCGAGGCCCGCTCGCTGCTCGTCCGATTCTGCCCCTGGTCCGCTCTGCGGTCCCCGAACTACTGGCCCGCCTGGGTCTGCTCGACCCCCCTGGGACCACCCCTCGCCAGCGCCTGGCGCCAGATCCGCGGCGCGGCGGCGCACTGAGAGCCTGCACATAGAGAACCGCTCTTAGATAGGGGAGGGCGAGGCTTCGTCCGAGCCAGCCTTGTTCCGATGACGAGTCTTCGAGTCATTGGAACATCGCGTGTAATGAGGGTGCGCCCGGTGCGCGGTGATCCCACGGCTCGAAGACTCACCGCGGGATCAAAGCTGGCTCGGACGGAGCCCGCCCTCCCGATGTCTTCCCATCCGTAAACCGTGTTCGAAATGACAAGGCCCACCCTGTCTGACAAGACAGGGCGGGCCTCGAATGAACCAAAATAGAGCACAGCTTGCTAGGCGACGGGAGCCAGAACCGCAGGATACGTCTCTGCCCAGCTCCGGAACGCCCGACCGTCATCGCGCAGGCGTTCTTCGTCCCACTCGTCCAGCTCGGGATTTTTCAGGCTCGCTAGCAAACGCCGGGCAAACTGCTCGGGCCGCTGGCCACCCCCTCTCAGGGGGCTGTACAGAGGAAGCTCATCAAAGCGGTTACCCTGAAGCGACTGGACAAGCCAGCGCTCCAGACCGCCTTTTGGCCTCCCCTCGGTGCGAGGGATACGATCGACCATGCCTACTCTTCACCAAGAAAAGCAATGAATGATATAACGCGCCGGGTGTACTCTGAGGATCCGGTCTACGTTCTCAACAATTGTAAATCGAAAGGGGTAACAAGAGCAACGGAAACTTCGCCAATAACTTGGTGGCCTGGCGCACTTCCAACGGCTACGTAGAGCTCGCGGGTGCGGTGACGGCCCGGCGACCGGCGATCGCAGACGACGATCTGTTGGCCGACAAACGCCCCGCGCGGCTCTCGTTGTAGGTGCTCCGAGTTGCGCGACTCGTGGGTAAAGAGACCCCAAAAGAGCGGAGGGTTCGCGAAAATGGCCGGCCCAGATTTTTTCCTTGACTCAAGGTCGCTGGTGGCACGAACTAAGGCAAACCCGTTTCCTGTACCGGAGCCTCGAGTATGCACGCCAAGCGGTTGCGGTGGAACGTTGTGTTTGTTCTCGGCGGGGCGCTCATGTTGCTCTCGAGCGAACCCACATACGCCCGGGCCGACGTTCCCCAGGGGCCGGAGGGCACCCGGGTCCGCGTGGTCGCCTCGTACGGGGCAGGGGACCAGGAACCTGTCCGAATTGCTGTACACCCTGTCAGCGGTCGTCTCTACGTCCTCGGCGGCGGCGGCGACGTCAGCCTGCTCGACCCCGAGACCCGCAGCAAGCGCCGCGTACTGACCGGCAAGGATTACATCGAACAGCCCAAGAACCAGGACATCAACATCCCCTTGCCGGTTGACCGCTCGGTTGTCAACTCGCCCATCACGCTCCGCGCCACGCTCTGCCTGGGCCTGGCGTTTGATCGTGACGGCCGGCTCTATATCGTCGCCAACGTCCAGATCCCCGGCAAACTCTACATCAACCGGGTCGACCTCTATCGCACGAACCCCATCGGCAGCGACGGCCTCCCCGGCACGCCGACGCTCTGGACGCGGTTCGACCACGCCTACGGCGTTGGCGGCTTCAACCACGGCGCCTGCCGGCTGGCGCAGGGGCCGGATGGACTGATGTACCTGGGGAACGGTTCTCGAACCGACCACGGCGAAGCCGGCGATGATCCCAAGATCGGCCGGCTCGGTGAGGAGGCCGACCCGCTCGTGCCCGCGGGTCCCGGCATGCCGGCCGGGGCGTACACGGCGTGCATCCTCCGCTTCGACCCCGCCCGAGGCCAGCAGGTCCCCGAGGTCTACTCGCGGGGGAACCGCAACCCCTTCGGCTTCGACTGGGACGACAAGGGCCGTCTCATCGACGCCGAGAACGGTCCCATGGCCGACCACCCCGAGGAGTTGAACCTCATCGAGCGCGGGAAGCACTACGGTTTCCCCTACGTCTTCGGCAACGGCGAAACGCCCGACTACCCCGACAGCCCTGCCGCTCCCAAAGGCCTGAAATTCGAGCCGCCGATCCAGAACGTTGGTCCCGCTGGGCTGCTCGGGGTCAACCGGCTCTACAGCCTCACGCCTCACTCATCGCCGAGCGGCATGATCTTCTATCGGACCGGCAAGCTTCCCGCGCGTTACGAGGGGAGCTTCTTCCTCGCACGGTTTGGCAACTTGACGAACTACAACCGGATCGGCTTCGACGTGCTCAACATCCGCCTCGAAGAGAAGGGTGGCGTTCTGGTCGCTCACACCGAACGCTTCCTCGACCGCCTGGGCCGGCCGATCGACCTTGCCCTGAGCGGCGGCAAGCTCTACGTGGTCGAGTACTGCCGCCAGACCGAGACCGTCGGGCCGGGCAGTGAGGGCTACGGCGTTGACGGGCGGGTGCTCGAGGTCGTGTCGGACCGTTGACAAAACGGCAAGCGCTTCCTCAAACTCTTCGCGATGGCGCCGAAACCATTTCCCCCCTTTCGTTTTCGTTAAGGACTCGAACCCATGGCCCGTTACGTGATGCTCTCGCTCGTCCTCCTGCTGCCGGCAGTGGCTCGCGCGAACGACTCCGACGCCAAGACGTTGGCCCAGGACATCCTCACCAAGGGCGCTGCGCTCTTCGACACCCGCGACGCCGCGGCGATGGCTGCCACGTATCTGGAAGATGCCGACTTGACCATCATTTCCAAGGACGACAACACCGGGAAGTTCAAGAACGAGATGAGCCGTGGCCGGTCCGCCATTGAGCGGGCCTACCAGGACTTCTTCAAGGACCGCAAGCCCGGAACGACGTCGCGAAACCACGTGACGTACGCCCATTTCGTCGGCAACGACATGCTGATCATTCATGGGAACTTCAACCTGGATACGAGCCAGGAAGATTACTACCCGTTCGTCCAGATTCGGCTGAAACAAGGGGACAAGTGGCTCATCCAGAGCCTTCAGTTCGTCGTTGTGGCGGAGCGGAATCGATAGGGCGGTTTACGATTAGGTTGCGATCATCGGGCGGTCAGCCTCCATTCGCAACGCAGGAACATATTAACTTACC
>DAIDJG010000016.1 GCA_027451445.1 Singulisphaera sp. | reverse complement strand
ACGTCGTATCCGAGCGAGTCGAGCTGGCCTTGAATCCCAGCGGCAACCGGTTTCTCGTCGTCGGCGATTAGAACCCTGAAGGGGCGGCTCATCACGGGCTCCTTGCTTGTCCAACCAGCGCGGGTGGTCAGTGTCATAGTGCTTACGGTTCTCCCACAAGCGTCGATAGTTTCTCAATCACACGGTGAGGATCACGTTCGCGTCTGGGGGCAATAAGCGACCGAACCGTCGAGACCTTGACGTTTGGCCAAATCCCTTGCACAATTCGTACCGAACTCTTGATCTCCCTCTACAATCCATTGTGGCTTATCGATCGGCCCTTGTCACGTTCCTCTCTTCGATTTCAGGGGCGTTTCGGTGACTCGGCACGCGCTTCCGGTCCTCAGTTTCGATCAGTTAGCCGTTGGCGACGAATGGGAAAGCCCACACAGGACTGTGACCGAGTCCGATGTCGTTGCCTTCGCCGGCCTTTCCGGCGACTTCAACCCGCTCCACGTGGACCACGAGGCCGCCCGGAGCCATCCCTTCGGCAAGCCGATTGCGCACGGACTGCTCGGCCTGGCGATCGTATCCGGTCTGACCAGTCATGCACCCAGGGTCGACACCTTGGCATTCCTCGGGATCCTCGAGTGGACGTTCGACTTCCCGATCATGTTCGGCGACACCATTCACGTCATCTCGCGTGTCGAATCTCTCGAACCGCGCTCCCGAGGCCGGCGCGGAGTGGTAACCTGGAGCCGCCGGGTTTTGAATCAAGATGGTAAAATTGTCCAACAGGGACGCACCCAAACCCTGGTCCGCGCTCGTGTGCGGACTGCGGGAGAGACTGCGGAGCCTCCGGCGGGGGAATGAGACAGTGCGCCGGCCCCGAGACTCTAACCTTTCAGGATCGTTCGCCACGTCTGCCCCCCTCGAGGCCGCTGATGCTGCGCTACAAGACTGAGGTCATCATTCCGCCCGACCGTTACATCTCGCTGCAATTGCCCGAGGAATTGCCTGAAGGCCACGCCATCGTCACCGTCGTCTTCCAGCCCAACCCCGCCAGCTCGCAGGCCGCCGCTCCCGAGGATAACCCGGAGAACCAGGACATCGAGTGGTGGGAAGAGTTCGAGGGCGATTGCGAACGCATCGCATGACGGCCGGCGCGGATTAGATCCCGCGGGGCCGGAGCGCAGTGAATCGTTTCACCTGGCTGGTGATGGCCGGCTCAGTCGGCAAGCGCTCGATGCTGCTCGCACCGAAGAACCCGGCAATCCCGCGCGTCTTCTCGAAGACCTCGGCCACGTCCTCCGGCTCGGCGATCGGCCCCCCGTGGCACAGCACGATGATATCGTTCCGAACCCGCCGGGCTGCGTCCGCCATCGCTTGCACTCGCTCCGCCGCTTCGTCGAGTGTGAGGACGGACTGGGCACCGATCATCCCCTTGGCCGTCAGTCCGACGTGCGGCACGATCAGGTCCGCGCCGGCCCCCGCCATCGCGCGCGCCTCCTCTTCATTGTGAACGTATGGGCACGTGAGCAAATCCATGGCGCGGGCTTGCGCGATCATTGCGACCTCGCGCTCATAGCCCATGCCGGTCTCTTCCAGGCCCTGGCGAAAAACCCCGTCGATCAAACCCACCGTGGGAAAGTTTTGCACCCCAGCGAATCCCTCCGCGCGCACGTCTTCGAGGAACCGGCTCATGACGCGGAAGGGATCCGTTGCACAGACGCCGGCAAGCACTGGGGTATGCTCCACCACCGGCAGCACCTCCCTCGCCATCTCCATAACGATCGCGTTCGCGTCCCCGTACGGCATCAACCCCGCGAGGCTCCCGCGCCCGGCCATCCGAAACCGTCCCGAGTTGTAGATGATGATCAGGTCGATCCCACCCGCCTCGGCACATTTTGCGCTGAGCCCCGTTCCCGCCCCACCGCCGATAATCGGCTTCCCTTCGCTGATTTTGCGGCGAAACCCGCTGAGAATTTCTGTGCGCGTTTTTTGGAACATAGATTCATACTGCCTTCACGCGAGACATCAGTTGTAACAATCGCTCCGCCGCGGCATCCGCGAACGCTGGATCGTTGATATGTTCGTCCCGAAACTCCACGCGCACGTGGGAGTGGCCGCTCAGGCCTTCGACGAGCGTCCGAAACAAAGCATGGTCAGCATCGGGATCATGAAACGGCTTACCCGGCGCATCGAGGGCCGAGACACCTCGTCCTGGGATCATCAACACCGTGGGCGCGCAGGCATGCCGTAGCACTTCGACCATTCGCGCGCCGATCGCCGCATTTTCGGCGGGTGTCGTCCGCATCAGGGTGACCGAAGGGTTGTGCACGTGGAGTCTACGGGCGGCGAACCGTTCTGGGACAGTCTCTTTCGGCCCAAAGTTCACCATATCGAGCGCCCCCACGCTGACGACCTGAGGCAACCCTTTGCGAACCGCCGCCTCGAGCCGTTCTGGGCCCGCCGTGAGGATACCGCCGACGAGCTCGTCAGCGAGCTCCGTTGTGGTCAGATCAAGCACGCCCGCAAGCTGGCGGTCGCGGATCAGTCCCTCCATCGCCTGGCCGCCGACGCCCGTGGCGTGGAAGACGACGACCTCGACCCCCTCGGCTTCCAAAGCCCGCCGCGCCCGATCGACGCAAGGCGTCGTCACGCCGAACATCGTGGCACCCACAAGCGGTCGGTCCGCGCCCGCACCGTCCACCGACTGCGCAAACTTGATCATCCCCGCCAGGGCGTGTGCACCGTTCGCCAGCGCGACACGCGTCAGACGGTTCAACCCCGCGACGTCCGCGACCGGGTGGAGCATCAGAATATCACTGCCGCCGACATACGGCCGCGTCTGGCCGCTGGCGAGCGTGCTGA
The DNA here is from genome assembly GCA_027451445.1 of Singulisphaera sp. Taxonomy (GTDB): domain Bacteria; phylum Planctomycetota; class Planctomycetia; order Isosphaerales; family Isosphaeraceae; genus DAIDJG01. The sequence goes on along the minus strand of DAIDJG010000016.1, from coordinate 27,429 downwards.
CCATGACCTTGGGCAGGCCGAACGGCAACGCCCGCATCGCGGCCGTCCCAATCACAGTCCCGGCTGAGCCGCCGATACCGATGATGCCGCCGATGGGAATCCGTTCCGACAGCCTCGAGACCACTGCGGCCACGCCCTTCGCCGCGTCAGTCACGGCCTGGCCACGATCGCCACGCTCGCGCACGGCCTCGGCCGTGGTGCCGGCCGCGCGGAAGACCTCGTCCCGGTCGATGTCGGGCGCAAAGACGGGCGCCCCGACCGAACCCGCATCAATCACGAGCGTCTCCAGGCCTTGCGCGGCCAGAAGGTCGCGGACGTAGGCGAGCTCGTTTCCCTTGGTGTCGAGGGTACCGACCAGGACGACGCGCATGGAAGGTTCCGCGGATCTCCGAGCCGGGCCGTCCAGCCACGAGCGACGCCCCGTTGACGAGGACGCCACACGTCTGCATGATGTGCCGGTCGGTGTAGTTGGGATGCCTGAGCGCTCGAAATTGAATCACATTTCTCTACCGTTGCAAAGCGGGTCGTGGCGAGTGGTCGCAACCCCGTTTCGATTCGAGCGTGGCTATTGAGAGTCGTTTATGACAACACCCACGGATCAGCGTGTGGCCCTGGTGACGGGCGCAGGGCAGGGCATCGGACTGGGGATCGCACGCGCCTTGGCCGAGGCAGGCCTGTCCGTCGCCCTGACGGACATCGACGGCGAGTCGGCCGTGCGCTCCGCGGCCGAACTTGCTTCGGCGGGATCGACCACGGTCGGCCTGACCCTTGACGTGGCACAAGCCGGCGACTGGGCGTGGGCCGCGTCGGCAGTGATCGCGCGCTGGGGACGGCTCGACGTGCTCGTCAACAACGCCGGAATCAGCCCCCGAGGCACGGTGGAGTCAACCGACGAGGCGCTCTGGGAGCGCACTCTGGCGATCAACCTCAAGGGCCCTTGGTTGGGCATCAAGACATGCCTCCCCTGGCTGCGGGAGAGGCGAGGGGCCATCATCAACATCGGCAGCACGCGCGCCACGCGGCCCATGCCTGGGTTGTTCCCCTACGTGACGAGCAAGGCCGGACTCCTCGGCCTGACGCAGCAGGTCGCCGCCGAGTGTCTCCCGCTCGGCCCGACGTGCAACATGGTTGCACCCGGTTGGGTCGACACCCCCGGCGAACGCGTCATCCAGGCTGCCCACGGGAGGCCCGACTTCCCCGAGGGGGTCCAGAACCTCACAACCGCTGAAGAAGTCGGTGCGGCGGTGGTGTACCTCGCATCGCCCGCCGGCCGCAAGGTGAACGGCGTGATCCTCTACCTCGACTCGGGCCTGCACGTCGCGGACGATGCCGGCATGGTCTACCTGCCCGAAGAAGTCCGCGTCCGCTACCACCAACCCCACCCGGAGACCGGCCGTGCCTGACTTTTCCTACTGCTTGAACACGAGCACGATTCGTCCGACGCCCTTGCTCGACAAAATCCGGATCGCGGGGCGCGCGGGCTATCAGGCGATTGAGCCCTGGAACGACGAAGTCACCGACTACATCCAGGGCGGCGGCACGATGGCCGAGCTAAAGAAAGCCCTCGCCGACGCGGGCCTTAAAGTTGTAAGCGTGATCGCCCTCCACGGGTGGATCACTTCCGAAGGAGACGAATACCAGCGCGTGCTCGACGACTGCAAGCGCCGGATGGAGCAGGCTGTGGAGTTGGGGAGCCCCTATATCGTCGCCAGTCCGCCGATGGAGGTCGTGGACCTTGGCCGCGCAACCGGGCGGTTCCGCGAGTTACAGAAGCTCGGCCGGCAAGTGGGCATCACCCCATCGATGGAGTTCCTGGGATTTGTCGACGGGATCAAGAACGTCGCCAGCGCGTGGACGATCGCCTCGGGCAGCGGTGACCCCTCGGCGCCCGTCGTTGCGGACGTCTTCCACATGATCCGTGGTGGAGGCTCGGTCGACGACCTCCTGACCCTCCCGGGCGACCGGCTTTCGTGCTTCCACATCAACGACCTGCCGTCCACACCCGATCCACTCACGCAGACCGACGCCGACCGCGTGATGGTCGGCGAAGGGATCGCCGACCTTCCGCGGGTGATCGCCAACCTCCGCAAGATCGGTTACCGCGGACCGCTGTCTCTCGAGTTGTTCAATCGTGCTCTCTGGGAGCAAGACCCCGCGGAAGTTGTCACGCGAGGTCTCGATCGCGTCCGCGCCTTGGTCGAGGGCTAGGTGTCCGTCCGGATCGTGGAGCGGAGCCGGAAAAGGGGGACTGGCTCCGAGTCTTCGAGGTGCCTGTCCCCCTTTTTCGGCGGAGCCGGTGGGAAGTGGGGATAGGCATCATCCGAAGACAGCCGGAGCCACTCCCCATTTCCGTGATTCCCACTGCCCCACCGCTCAATACTTCGCCAGCTCCTCGCCCGAGCGCTCGGGATAGACCGACCGCACGACCTGCGCTGCTCCCTCGAGCATGAACTTCAGCTCGCTGGCGATCGCGATGAACTGCCAGCCCTCCGCCGCGCGTCGCAGCGCATCGGCCGGGGTCTGGACGTGGATCCCGCAGGGTACGTTGTTGCGCTTGGCGGCCGCGAGGATCCGCTGGAGCGTTTCCTCCATGAGCCCCTTGCTCGGCGGCGTCCCGTCGGGCTTGCGCAAAGAGGCGGCGAGGTCGTTCGGACCGACGAAGATCGCGTCGATACCGGGCACGGAATAAATCTCGTCGGCCCGCTCGACGGCATCGATATGCTCGGTCTGGATCACCACGAGGATCTCGTTATCAGCCTCAGCGTAGTAGCGTTCGGCCGTGGTGCCGTAATTCATGGTGTGCAGGCCGCCGCCCACCGAGCGGTTGCCGAGCGGCGGGTACTTCGCGGCCGCCACGATCGCGCGCGCCTCAGCGGCGTCCATGACCATCGGCACGACGATCCCCATCGCGCCGCAGTCCAGCACCGACTTGATGTATTCGTGCTTCGACGCCCAGACCCTCGCCAGAGGAACGCAGCCCCCATCAGCGATCACGCCAAACATCATCGCAGCCGTCTGGATGTCGGTGTGGGTATGCTCCATGTCCACGGTCAGCCAGGGGAAACCCGCCCGCGCCAGGAACCGCGCGGCCACCGTGCTCCCGAGCGAAAGCCACGTCCCAAACTGCGGTTGCCCTGCTTTCAACGCACGCTTGACTGGATTCGGTTTCAACAGACCCTCTCCCTCAATTTCGCCGCTCGATCACTCGTAGAAAACCCGCGCCAGTCGCTTAGTCTGCCAACAACGCGGGCTGTGGACAAGAGTTTGCCGATCGCGCACGATCGCGAGCGACACGGCGAGTTTCACGGAACCTTCTTCGAAACTTCCTTCGAACATGGCTCGAAACCCTCGGCGATGTGCATACAATGGTGAGGCCATTGTGAACGGAGGGATTGCGCATGCGTGTCACGCTTGTCACGGAAACGTATTTTCCTCAGGTGAACGGGGTTTCCCGCACCCTGGGCCAGCTCGTGCAACACCTGCACGACCGGGGTGATTCCGTCCAGGTGGTCCACCCGGACTACGGCAAAGCCCCCGAGGGATACGACAGCGTGCTCGTGCAGTCGATCGTCGCTCCCTTTTACAAGGAGCTTCATCTTCCGCTCCCTCCATTCAGCGGAGCGCACAGGGCCATCGAGGCCTTTCGGCCGGACGTCGTGCACATCGCGACCGAGGCGTTCCTGGGGCTAAGCACGTTGCGCTTCGCCAAACGTCGCAAGCTGCCGGTGGTTTCCAGCTTCCACACGAACTTCGACCAGTACAGCCACCACTACCGCGTCGGTTGGGCCAACGGAACCATCTGGCGCTACCTGCGCTGGTTCCACAACCGGACGCTGGAAACCTACGTCCCCTCGCGCACGACCATCGGCGAGCTCGAGGACCGGGGCTTCGAGCGACTCGCCCTGTGGCCTCGAGGGGTGGATAGTCGTCTGTTCCAACCCAATCAACCCTCCCGGCAGGCGCTACGGGCTCGGCTCGGCTTCGGGCCGGACGATGTCGTGGTCGGATACGTGAGCCGGATCGCGGCCGAGAAGAACGTTGAGTATCTCGCCGCTGCGCTGGAAATCGTGGCCCGTTCCCGGCCCGAGGCGCGGTTCTTATTTGTCGGTGATGGCCCCTCGCGTTCCGACCTGGAGCGCCGGATGGGACCGCACGCCCATTTTGCCGGCTATCTCCAGGGGCAAGAGCTCGCCGACCACTACGCGGCGGCCGACATCTTTGCGTTTTCCAGCCTGACCGAGACGTTTGGCAACGTCGTCCTGGAGGCGATGGCCTCCGGCCTCCCCGTCGTCGCCCTTCGCGCCGGCGGGGTCGCCGACACCGTGCAACCGGGTCTGACCGGGACACTGGTGGACCCTGATGCCCCTCCCGTGCGATTCGCTCAGGCGCTTCTGCGTCTGATCGACGATCGTACCCTCCGGCTCCGCCAGGCCGACGCCGCTCGGGAGTATGCCTTGAGTCAGTCGTGGTACACGATCATGGAATCGCTGCGCGAACGTTATCAAATCGCGATCGAGGAGTCGGTCGGTGCGCGCGAGCGGATGGCGGTACTGAGCTGAGGAAACCGGCGGGGATCAGTTTTCCGTTTTTCTGCTTCCTCAGACGGCATTCTTGCGTGAAGACGATCCCGATCGCCGAGTGCTCTTTGTCCCGGAGGGACATTTGAGAATAGCCCAGCGTTTTAACGCTGGGATTGCGTCGGACTCACCGAATCATCGCCAGTCCCGGAGGGACGGTTCCCGTCCGTGCCGGAGAGACCATTGCGATCGGTGTCGGTGGCCCCTCCGGGGCAATTGAAAGAATCCTAGAATTGGCTCGATTGACCCAGCGTTAAAACGCTGGGCTATTCTCAAATGTCCCTACGGGACAAAGACAAGAATTCGATCCTGCGAACCCACGCACTCCCTGAAATCGAGAAGTTATTCCCGGCCTGATGCTAAGCCCGGTTCACCGGGGTCCACCCTCAAAGGTCCCATAGTACGACTTTTCGACCCACAGCCCACGCCCGTCCGGAATCGGCTGATCCAGTCGCGATCGGAAATACCGTTCCTTGAGAAACCGATCCAGGGCAGGGAAGGGCGGATGTCCCGCCAGGATCAACTGGGGTGGATCGCTCTCAAGGTCATGCATGATCTCGTCGAGTCGCCCCTCAAGAAGCCGGCGGGTTTCGGGCCGTACGTTGGGGAAACCTCGGTTGGCCGTTTTGATCAATTCGTCCGCGAAGAAGTGGCGTGACGGGCTATCGATCTTACCGTAAATGAACAGCGGACTCTGCCAGCCCCATACGTACAGATGCGGTGATCGCGTCCCCGCAGTCCGCCGCGCGATCTCGCCCCCGAACGCCCGCAACACGATCCACTGTGTTCCCCCCTTGAACTTTCGCGCAAGATCCTGAGGCGCGTTGCCGAGATAGTCCCGCACCTGGATCACCACCGTCCCCGCGCATGCCGCCAGCAGAAGCACGATCGCGAGGATTCCGCTGATCCGCTTGCGCTTGAGCACAAAAACGTGCTTCCAGGCGTTGGCGAAGGCCACCGACACGACGAGCGCGAGACCCGGCAACGGCAGCATGTAGTAGTGTGGCCAGTACATTCCCGGGAGGACGACTTGCACGCACGCCGCGACTGTCCAGAACACGAGGAGAAGCTGGACCAGGTCTCGCTTCCGAACGCCCTGCACGAGCAAAGCCGCCGACGCGACCAAGCCCGCGAGCCAGAGAGGCCAGGCACCACAGCCCCACCAGACAAGGTAGTCCGTGCGTCCGAACGGCCAGGGCAGACTTCCATCGCGCGGGTCGGAGTTGCCTGTCAGCCAGCGCACCCAGTGCGAAGGGGCGTGAGGGTCAGGTGGTGAATCAGCCGCAATCGTGCGCCCGTAAACCACGACATCCGCAAAGGCCGCCCGAGCCGCCCCCTGGGCCAGGATCACTCCGCCCGCGAGCACGAGCACTCCACCGAGCCCCCCCAACAGGGCGGCGACATCCGCGCAACGCGATCTCCACGACCGGCCGGGGCGCAGCGCGAGCGCCAGCAGGTACAAAGGTAGGGCGATCACAGCAATCTGCTTGACCAGGCAGGCCATTCCAAGCAACGCGCCGACCAACACAGGTCCCCAAGCGCCCGTGCGCTCCGAACTCCAGATCAATGCCGCGAGCGACGCGACCGAGAAGAAGTTGAGGAAGTGCTCCATATTCGCGCCGTTCGCAAAGACGTAGGGGTCCGTGCTCACGACGGCAAAGATGCAAGCTGCCAGCGCCGCGGCGAGTGTGCCATGGAATCGCCGGACCATCCACCAGATCAGGGCGATCGTGCCCAGGACGAACGGCAGAGGCATGACGCGGATTGCCAGTTCGTTGGCCCCTCCGAGCGCAACCGTAAGCGCATAGATCCAGTAGCCGCCCGGCGGCTTGTTCTCGGTCAAGTCGCGGTACAGGACGTCTCCGTGCAGGATGCGCCGGCCGATGTACGCGTAGGCGGCCTCATCGCAGTCGAGTGGCTCGGTCGTCGCTGTTGGGCCGTTTTCCGGCCACAGGTTGAATCCCCAGCGCGCATGGAGGGAAGGCCCGAAGGTGTGTCCGCGCAGCCAGAGATCGAACAGGAGGATGACGACCAGTATTCCCCACGTCCACCTCGACACGCCTTAGCCTCCCACGCTTCAGCGCAACCTCGAAGAAACCGACTTCAACGGACTCGATAGAGCCGCACCGGGTAAGGCAGGCTGGCGGGTGATCGGAAGAGCTCGCGCGTATCCGTGAGACCCAGCCCCACTCGAACGTGTTCGAGGTAAGCCGACCAGGTCTCCGGATCAACATGCGGCGGCGGTTCGAAGGAACCCCACAACACGTGCGTTACGCCATATTGCTGGATTACGGCCTCGATCCGTGGTTGCGAGTAGTTGCGCGGTAAGAGCACCGTCGTTCGCTGGCTCGCCACGCGCATCTCCCAGGGGAACCACGACATGATTCGGGCGTCGTTGGGAACGGCCTCGCCATGCTGCTGCACCCAGTCGCCGGCCGCCCGGAGTGCGGGCCAATGAAGCTGGTACGGCTTGACGAGCCATCCCGCATCGTACGCCCAGGTCGGGTCGGCCCAGACCAACGCCACCAGCGAGACGGCCAGCATGCGTCCAGATACGCCAACAGCGGCAATACCCTCGCGCAATCCCGCCACGGCGGTCGGGACCATCAGGAGAAAAAGCGGCAAGTAATAGCGGCCGAGCTGCGCAACCTGCGTGACGTCGGCGACTCTCGCCAGCGTCGCCGCCACGAAAACAAACGCCAGCCAACCGACCAGGCGATCCGTATCGTTAGGCCGCCGAAGACGGCGTCCGAGACCCCAGACGATCGGCACACTCAGGATCATGGTCGAGTAAACAGCAATAATGGCGAGCGATTTGATCTTGACCCGGACGATCGCGGGCGCGTTGGCGCGCGTATAGAACTCCGAGGCGCTCGTGAGCCCCTTCTCGTAGTGATGCACCGTCCAGGAGAAATTGTATTGAAAAAAGCTGGTATATGAATAGAAGGGACGACCGTATTCGGCCCAGGTCGCCCACGCCCAGGGTACTATGACAGCGACGACAACGCCTCCCCATAACAGCAGAGGCGCGAATCGGCGTCGTCCGTGGAACACCAGCGCATAACATCCTGCGGCCGCCAGCAAGGCGAGCGCTGTGTCCCGCGCAAGAATGGCGGCTCCTCCGGCCAATCCTGCCGCGATCGCCCACGCGAATGCCCCGCTTCGTGTCGTGGCGTTCCAAACCTCGGTCAACGTCCAGATCGCCAGCACGGCCGTCAAAGCGACTAGACTCTCGCGCAACACGAACCCCGAGTAGATCGCGTGGACAGGCAAGATCGCGAGTACGGCGATGGAAGCGAGCGCAGTGTCACGGCCGTATCGTCGGTAGGCCAGACCGTAAAGCGCCGGGAAGGTCAAGAGATTCAGGACGAAGCTCGTCCCCTTGCCGAGCGCAACGAGGTCCTCAAGGGGCCCGGCGAGATCGGCACGTGCGACCTTGAACACAGCCGCCAGTACGTAGCCAAAGAGCGGCGTCGCCCAGTCGTCGAGCACCCCTCGCCCTTGACGGATCGCGGGGTAATCGCGAAAAAAACTTTCGACGTAATGCTTCACCGGTCCTTCCCCGCGCGCGACCGATGAAGCAATCTCGAGATAGTGGCAACTGTCGCCCGGCACGAGCGGAAGGTTTCCCCCCGCAATCCACACGGTGGCGCGAATCGCATACCCCACCAGAAACACGGCAATGCACCGGCTGGCGTGCGTCCCCAGCGCAGGGGCGGCCAAGCATCCGAGCGCGGCCACAACGGTAACGATTCCCAGGTGTGCCCGTACCAACGGCAGTTGAGTCGGCCTTCGGAGCCGGGACAGAACGGGCACTTCGTAGAAGAGATGAGCCACCGCGTCGAAAGCCGGCTCGACCCACCCCCAGCGGCGGTCAGCCCATGCACCGACGATCAGGAGCAAAAGAAGGACCGCTCCGGCCCACCGGCAACGAGCCCCGCCGCTCAACGTTTCGCTCCCGTTCGCATCGCCTCGCGCTTCGCCCGGAACTCCGCACCGGGCTTCCACTCGGGGTATTGATCGCCGTCCGCGATCAGATACCCGACTTCGAACAAGAGGCGTAAATCTTCCACGGCTCCCGAAAGATCCCAGTCGGGTTTCACTTCATCGGTAACCTTGTGATAATCATTCTTCGTGTATTCCTCCCGTTTGGCCCGCCCGTATTCCGCCGGTTTGTCGACGAAGTCCAGGCCTCCCTTTGGGTCCAGTGCCGGCACCCCTTGCTTGGCGAATTCGAAGTGATCGGACCGATAGAAGAACCCCTTCTCCGGCTCGGCGTCCGGTGTAACCACGCGCCCCTGACGCTTGGCCGCCGCGGCGAGGATCTCATCGAGCGTCGACAGGCCAAGTCCAATGCTGTTGACGTCCCGCGTGCGGCCCCAAAGATTTAGCACGTCCATGTTGATATCCGCCAGCGTCTTCGCAAGTGGGTAAAGCGGATGCGCGGCGTAGTACTTGGCCCCGAGCAATCCCTTCTCCTCCGCTGTGACCGCAAGGAAGAGGATCGACCGTTTGGGACCGGTCTTCAACTGGGCGAACGCCTGGGCCAGCTCCAGTAAAGCGGCCGACCCAGAGGCATTGTCGGCGGCTCCGTTGAAGATCTGGTCGCCCTTGAGTGACGGATCGCGCCCGAGATGATCCCAGTGGGCCGTATAGATAACATACTCGTCCTTGAGCTTCGCGTCCGACCCCTCCAGCTTCGAAACGACGTTCTTCGACTGCACGTCCCGAAGTGTATTCTTGATCTCAAACCGCGCCTTGGCGCCGAGCGGAACCGGCTTGAAGTCGGACCGGGCCGCGGCTTGCTTGAGGGCGTCGAACTCGTGTCCACCCGCCGTGCAAAGTTGCTTCGCGGTCTCGAGCGAGATCCAGCCTTCGACCGAGACACGCTCGGGCGCATCCGCCGAGCGTGGCAGGTCGAAGTTCTCGCGGCCCCAGCTTCCCTTCACCACCTCAAACGGATAGCCCGCCGGCCCGGTCTCGTGGACGAGAATCGCCGCGGCCGCCCCTTTCTCGGACGCGATCTCATACTTGTACGTCCACCGCCCGTAATACGTCATCGCCTTCCCTTTGAACACCGCCGGGTCGAGCTGGGCCTTGTCCTTCGGGTCGGGAACGGCGGGATCATTCACGAGCATCACGATCGTCTTGCCCTTGACGTCCACTCCCTTGTAATCGTCCCAGCCATACTCGGGCGCAACGACGCCGTAGCCAACGAAGACCACATCGGAGTTCTCGACCTTGACTTCCTGAGCCATGCGCCTGGAGACCGCGACGAAATTGTCGAGAAACTTCAGGTCCTGGGTCTGACCGCCAACCTGAAATGCCCCCGAGACCGACTTCGCCTGAAATCCGACGAGCGGTACTCGCTGAACGAAGGTCCCGTCCGGATTACCCGGCTTCAGCCCCAGCGCCTGAAACTGGCCGACCAGGTAGTTCACCGCGCGTTCTTCGCCGGGCGTGCCAGGACCTCGCCCCTCGAACTCGTCGGACGAGAGCCGCTCGATGTGTTCCAGGAGCCCCGGCCCGTCGATACTCTGCGCGGCGGAGTTGACGGTGGGCGGCAGGCCGTCCACCAACGCTCCCGAGGCAACCAACCCAACCCACGCCGCGACGCCCCAAACGATGAATCGCATGTTTTCCTCGATCGCGCGCAGAGACACCCCAACCCGTCCGAACGAAAGATGGCACATCATACGAGACACGGCGTGTCGCCGCGATATCCTGGCGACACCACAACTCAGCGCGTGGGCAAGAATAAAGTCGTCAACTTTTTGCGGGTGCAGGGACGTCGGGAGAGCGAGGTGATACCAGGGGGTTACGTTCGGGTCCACGATCTGCGCGGGGAGTGGCCATCGGGTGCTGCTCCTCAAGAGTGATTAACGCAGGAGGCCACGACAACCAATTCAGATTGTCCACATTTAGTGCCTGGCCATAATCTCAGTTTCGACGATCCATGTTCGACGCAAAACCTTCGGGGATAACAACTTTCGTTATCTTCGCGCCATTCGTGTTTCGCCATTATTTTATTAATTATTTCACTATATTTCTGTATTTCTCCTGCATCATTTCCGACCTAGCCTGACGCATTTGCGTACAGATATTGCTTAGATCGTCCAGAGTGTTGTATCCTACCTGACTCGTTTTTAATTAGAAGATATGACCAGCGACTCGATTTAGCCGATTAACGGACGCGAGTTGAGTTTGAGCCAGGTCTTCCGGACCGAGAAGACCTTTGGGGAAGCGTTCATGTCCCAAAATCGCGAAAAGTCGTCGGAAGGTCGGGGCTCGAATCGTCAGCGATCGAGGCAGCCGCACAACCTAACAAAGCCGTCATCATCACCATCTTCACCCTTGCCCGCGGCCAACCAATCGGCCGAGATCGGCTCTAATCCTCCCATTCGCGCCGCGGGGCACGACTCCATGGTCGGGGATGGACGTGGACGAGATGAGGTTGGTGCCGAATCAGAAAAAGTACGCAGGTCGCCCGCGAGCTCGAGATATCCAGAGGATATGTTTATGAACTCAAGATCATTTATAGATATCATCTCGAAGGAGCTGAGTGAGGGACAGGGCTTCGTCCCGTTTATCGGCGCCGGGATGTCCGTCCCATCCGGCGCGCCCTTGGTGTTGGAGCTCCACCAGTATCTCCACGCTTGCATTTTCTTGGCACTTGGAGTTGATGAACCAGGCAAACGGCCGTGGAACCCACGCACGGACCAGTGGCCTCCGTTCAGTCTCGGCAGCCGCTTTACGAAGGAGAAGTGGCTCGAGAAGATTCAGCAGGAATTCCACAACCGGAACTGGGACGAAGGCCGCAAGGTTTTTCAAGAAGCCGTAGGGGCGCTCGCCGATTGGAGGGGCGCACTTGTCTTCCTCTCCCGAATTGTGTGCGAAGTCCGGGGAAAGGACGTGGATGAGCGGTACCTCCTCGCGCTGGACGCGCCCAACGCGGAGGTGATCGAAAACGGCATTCGTCGCGTGACGGGCGGCCGTCTGCCGACGCTGGGACACAGGATGCTCGCGACCCTGGCGACATTACTGCGCCTAGACGTGATCCTTACGACGAACTTTGATGACCTGCTGGAGAAGGCCTTCGCCGAGGCGAGAAATCCGCTCTCCGTGTTCGAAGTTCACATGTCTAGCAGCCTGCCGCCCTGGTCGGCGTTCTCAGAGCGACGGTCGCTCGTGAAGATGCATGGGAACCTCTACTCGTTACGGCTCGACTATACGCTGGACGCGTTGCCGGTTGAGGCGGACCGGTGGCGATTCCTCGAATACCTGCTCTCCTCGGACGGCCGATCCGAACTGGCTCGGCGTCTGAGTGCGGGTCAGCCCCCACCCGAGGATCTGCCGTACCTCAATCATCTACTGATCATGGGCGTATCGGCTTCAGAGCGCCGGACCAGAGCGTTCATCGAACACGCATGCCGGCATCTGAGAGAGGGATTCAAGGTTTTCTGGCTCTGTTACACAAAGGAGGATTTGGCAGCAGTTCAAGATTTTGAGCGCGAGATCGAACGAGTACGGCATGGAGTTCGGCGATTCGAGATCCTGCGACATCCCGATTACGGACTGCTCTTTGCCGAGCTCTACCAGACGATTCGGAGGGGAATCCCCACGTCCGGGATCATCTTTCCATCCGCGGCGCGGTTGTCCATCCCGCCAATCCCAAGAAGGGGAAGCTCGAAAAAGGGCGAGGAATACGCCCAAGAGATTCGCGAGCGCCTGGCGAAAATCCAAACAGAAGGATACCAACACTCAAGGCTGATCGTTGCGACATCGAGGAGACCCAATTCGAACGCCAGCGCTGGTGGTGAAACAGCGCCGACAGGAATCTCTTCGATGTGCGCCCGGGTTTTTGAGGAAATTCGCGAAAGACAGGTTGCCGTTTGGCTCGATATGAACGACGTCTCGAGTACTGACGACCTCTTCGAGCAATTACTCGATGCTGTGAGTTATCGAAACGGCCAACCTCACCCTTTGCCTGTCTTCGTCCGCAAGCAGCCCGAAGCCCAAGCTGATGAGATCCACAAGCTCATCGAACCGACGAATAAGCAGTGGGTGTTCTTCCTCAACGCGAGAGAGACGCCGGGGACCAATCTGATCGACGAGCGGGATGAATCGGGAATTGTCCCTCCACCGAACGACTGGCTCGACGGCCCCAGTTCACCTGGTGAGGCGGAGACTCAAGTCACTCCTGATGATTTCTCGAAATCACCGGAACACTTCCTTCGCTTTCTCTTGACCCTCTGCGCCCCAGGCTCCTCCTCGGCCTCCGTCGTCCTGATGTGCCGCCAGGAGAATAACGGTGCCGACTCCAGGCTTGTCGAACGAATCGTCCGTGAGAAACTGGAGAGTACCATTGTACCTCTCAAGGGCGACTGTTCGGATTTCGATGAGCGAGAGACGGTTAGCCGGGCGCTGGAGTGGACTGAGAAAGTGCAGGAGGGCGAGACAGTCGAGGACCGACGGTGGTTCCTCCAGGCCCTGATCTCGCTCCAACGGGTCCGCTATTTAGCGACGATCTGGTCGGATTGCTGCCGCCGGCCGACTTCCGCGGCAACCGCGTCTTGGCCAAAGCAGGGCGATGATCGATATCCGGACTGGGTGGATGAACTCGAGGAGAAGGGATTGGTTCGGCGCAAGCCTGGGGGGTTTATCTGGATCCACTCGCGCGCAAGGACGTTACTGCGGCGGCGTTTGTTCAACTCCAATAGTGCTTCAGACGAAGTCTTACCAGCGGGGTGGGATCCTCAGAAAGATGCTCCAGAAATCCATTGGAGGCTTGCGCAGTGGTATCGGCGTATCTTGGCGGCGTCATGGGCTCCCGGGGCGGTATTCGAGGCGGTGTACCACGCTTGTCGATCCGCCGAGGAGTTCCTGCGAGTTTCCGGAGATTCCAGTGCTCGGGAAGCCGGTACAGCGGTCGATCGAGTGAATTGGGCTTCTTCGCTCCTTCACACCCACGCCTTCCTTATCCAGACTCAGGGCTATTCACGAGGGAGCTGTCGACGCCTCGCGGATATTCGCGACCGTCGGTGCCGCCGTATCGACGAAGCATCCCGGGAGCGAGTGTCAAGAACAGGGGATGTTACCAACCAGCAAACTCGCAACATTGAAGCGGCCACTCGACTCCTCAGGTTTCGCTGTACGGACGTCATGAGGGCGATTGCTCGAGAAGTCGGCGAGGACCGACTTGCTTACGTCCGACAGAACGACGTGCGGTCCCTATTGTCAGGCTTCAACCTCGACTCCGACAGCCGGACTCGGCACTTGAAGGCGAAAGGCGACGCGACGAGGGACTTCCTCGACGAGATCGCTCGGATTGAGGAAGAAGCGGCCAAGACGCCAAACTACGGCGAGTATTGGTTGGAGTGGCTTCGGTGGTGGCGCTGGAATGGCATGTTGGGGATCGCGTCGCGGTCATACCATGCTGCCCGTCGGTCACTCCTTCGAGCGACATTGTCCGTCACGATCCACGCGAGGTCGCAAAAGACCGCAGTGTTGCACGAAGCGTGGGAAGTGATCGGCGGATTGGTTGAAGAGCTCGCGCCACGGGAAAATCTACGCCAGCCGCCAGCATCTAAATCCTCGGAACCGCGCGTCACGTCAGCACTGGGTTTGCTCGCGGACGTGTGCGACGGCGAAGCACGTGTGCTCGGCGGGTTGGTCGCCGAACAGCAAGGGTTGAGAGTAGAGCTGGCCCGCCTCTTAGAACAAATCGTGTCGCTCGAAATGCAAGAGGCTGGGCTGCTGGACAGGTGCACAAATTTGCAAGACTCGGGAAAGCAGGACTCGGAGGCCGATGAGACGCTACAAGGGCGCTACTGCCGGGTTCGGGATTGGATCCGTATTGGAAAGAGGGTGGTGGAATCAATCCGATCTAACGACAAATCGAGCGACTCGCACGATAGCGTCCGCGCCCTCTGGTGTCAGAGCCGACTGCTCACGCACGAAGGATTGTGTGCCGCACGAATCAATCCTCGTGAATCCGCCAAAGAGGCGATGGTTCTCCTCGCGGATTCCGAAGCGGCTCTTCATCTGCACGACCCTCGACGGTCTCAAGTCGACCTCGCAATCATCGAACTTCACCGCGCCGAGGTCCGGCTTGTGCAGGCCAACGCGATCGAGATCCCGCTATTCGATGATCCAAGCGTGCTATTTCGAAATCTTGGGAAGCGACTTTACGAGGTTAAGTATTTCGGAGCTAATGCGTGGCGGGCGAAGTCGCTCGAGCTGGAACGCCGACTTAGAGACGTCGCTGAAGGAACAGACGAAAACCGTCTTCGCGTCGACCGACATTTCCGTACAGCAAAGGCTTTGGTGCAAGACGGGCTAACATTCCTCGATCGAGCGGACCGAATCTTCTCCGCGCGGCGGCGAAATGTCGGGTGGATGACCTGGTACTTTCAGCGCAAGCTTACGGCGATCGGGATGTCGATTTGGGCTGCAATCCTCGAAAAGCACACTCCTATCCCTTTTCTCGGTCTAGAGACGGCGCCTCGTGGCTGTGCTACCACCGCAGACCGACTGTTGGAGGACGCACAGCGGATGATCCGAATTGACGCCTACCGGCTGGCTACAATCGTCGAGGCATACATCGAGTGCACGAAGGCGTTCGTCATGCGTCTCTACCTCGAGCAGCCCCGAGATATGCTTTCCGACCGACAGGCGAGGATGGTGAGGTTACTCGAAGTCGCAGCCGTCCGTCTGGAAAGCGTGCTGAGCGACCGCCTGAAAAACAACATGGGGCAGAGCGCCGGCATTTGGGCTCAGGCGATAAACGCTGCGCGGACGGACAGCGGACCGATGGGCGACGAACAGCAGCAGAAGAACGATCTGGACCCCAGGGCCGTTCAGTATGTCAAAAACATCATCGATGAAGCGAGACGCGTCGTCGTGGACTTGGAGAGGCCCCTCATATGACACAATCGTGCAGCCTCGCGATCCGAGCCGTCGAAACTTGGGCCATATAAACTGGTCTTTGACAGTGCTATCACAAGATCGAGTTTAGACTATATTTATGATCATTATCTGACGTGGCGGCTCTCTATCGACGTAGCTACAAGGCAATGGGCGGATGGAATCTGGCCGCGCACTTAATATACGGGCTCTGCGTCAACTTGGATACCATCGACCTCGATTGAGAACCAATGGACGGTTATCGGTCCTAATCGCAGATCCGGTTCACCGGATGCGACACCTTTGACCGCTATGACTCGGAGCCGGTGCAGCACGCGACGGGACGCCAAACGCCCAAGGACACGCATTGTAACTCACGATTCGCCGCCACAGAACGGAGCGCCAGCGATACGCCTGCTCGAACGGCGCTATCGGCCAACTCACCGCAGCGAATCGCCGTCGGAATCCCCTTCGTCTCTCGCTGAAGACACGTATTGCACGTCCTGGAGTCTCGTGGAGTTGCCGCGCTCCCCCTTTCGCGCTCGGGGGCGGGTCGATCGCAGGAAGGCCGCTCGAAACCAGCAGGGTCCTTGTCGGAGTGGAGGGGTCTCACGAAAGCGGGAGCAAGCTTCACGCAGTCCAAAGCCTTCTGACTCCTTCGGATTAGCGGCTTCAGGTGCGGGAAAGAAACGGCCTTACCACCGCCGTCTCGCAAACTGAACAATCGTACGTGATCGCAGTCATCGGCTCATATTCCCCGTGCGCTTTTCCCTTCTTTTCTCCTGAGTTCGGCCCACTTGGCAAGAATCCGTTCAGCGATTCAGATTATACTGGACAAAAAAATCGTATACCGTATAATGAACGCTGACTGGACGCCAAATTCGATTCACGCCGGGATGGCCACGTTCCCCAATTGAGCGGGGCAATTGCATGTCGCCGGTGACGGTGTTGGATGGGCGGACGGGGCAGAGGGAATTTGCCGAAGAGCTGGAGCGGCGGCCGTCCGAGGTGGTGTTCGTTACGGCCGACGCGGGAGGGGCGGAGGCGCTTCGGGCTTGGGGATTGCTGGCGTTGGCGAGGCCGAGCGCTTGGGACGGAGCAACGCTCGGGCTGCTCGCGCGGCGCGATGTTGTGGTGATCGCCCACGGTCCAGAGGCGAACCAGGAGCAAGCCCGGCGCGATGCCGAGGCGCTGGCGGGCGTGGTCCGACGGGTGGGCGTGCTGGTGCCGCGCGAGTCGCCGCAGCATACGCCGACGCGCGACCTTGCAGAGTACGTCAGGAGGCAGCGGACCATCGGGCTGGGCTCGCAGGTGCTGCTGATGGAGGCGCAGACGTGCCTGCGTGCGCAGGTGCCGCGGGTCGAACCGGAAGAGGTGCAAGACGAGTGGCCGCCGTTGCGGCTGGGAGAGCGGCCACCGGTTGAGCCGTTTCCCCTCGACGTGCTGCCGGAAACGGTGGCGGAATTCGTCGCCGCGGTGGCTCGCGAGTCGGGTGCGCCGGTCGACTCCGTAGCGGTCCCCGCGCTCGTCGCGGCCGGGGCGGCGCTCGGCGGGAACGCGGCGCTCGTGCTGAGGCCGGGCCAGTGTGTGTACGGAACGCTCCACGCGCTGAACGTCGGCGAGCCGTCCCACGGCGGCTCGCGGGCAATGTATGCGGCGATCCAGGCACTCCGCGAGCTCGGTGGGGTGCCGGTTGCGACCGAGAAGGAACTCGTCCGCTGGCTCGATAACCCCGGGCGCGGGCTGCTGGTCGCGCGCGATGACGCGACGACGTGGCTCGCGAACCTGAGTGCTCCGCGCAAGCGTGAGGGAGAACCGTCCGCTGACCTCTGGCACCACGCCCTCCGAGGCGTGCCCGGCGGAGCTCGAAAGACGCCGTTGCTGTCGTTCTGTGGCAGCGTGGCGCCCGAGGTGCTCGATCAGTTCGGACGAGGCCCGGGGCGAGGGCGCCTTGGCGGGTGTCGGGGAAGCGAGCTGCTCGATCACATGCTCGTCGTGCTGCCGGACCCGGTTCCAATTCCGTACTGGTCTGACGAAACGATCCCCAAAGCGACGACCGCGGCGTGGTTTGCCGCGCTGAAACGGCTCCGGCTACACCAACCGGCGGGGCCGCCCGGCGAGGGACTCCGATGCGAGCGCATCGCGTTTACGGAGGATGCCAAGACGGCGTGGGTCGCCTGGTACAACGCCCGCACCGATGAGTTCAATGCCCCCGGCTGCGACCCGTCGCAGCGCGCGGCCGAGTGCCAGCTCCGGGACATCACCGCGCGGCTGGCGCTGATCGTTCATTTGTTGGACGTCGTGTTCGACCCCGAGTGCAGACCGGGCGATCCCTTACCGCCGCTTGGGGTCGAGTCGTTACGCAACGGTTTGCGGCTCTGGTCGTACTTCCGCGCGCAGCAGCGTCGAGTGCGCTGGGTGATCGCGGGACGGACGCGCGAGCCTGTGGCCGGGGCGATCGTCGACTGGATCCGGCGGACAGGTCGGACCCACTTTTCGGTCAGCGAGCTGACGGACGCCCTGCGCTGGCTCCGCACGAGGCCGGACGAGCCTGAGTCGGCGCTCGAGGCGCTCGAAGCATCTCATGCCATCCGGCGCCGGGAGGACGCGCCACGCCCTGCCGGGAGTGCCGGCCGGAAACACACCCCGATCTATGACGTGCACCCGGCGCTGGTGGGTCAAAAATGTGGAGACGCCGCAATGACCGAGCGGCGCGGGGAGCCTATTTCGGATTTCTCGGATATTTCGGAGCCGTTTTCGAGTGCCTCAACGGGCCTGGGACCGGCGCGGGCCGGTCGAAACGGTGGAGCGGCCGCGGTGACCGACCGGCGTGAGGAGCGTATTTCGGATTTCTCGGATATTTCGGAGCCGTTTTCGCCCGCTTCTGCCGGCGTGCGCCCCGCGCGGGCGGTTCCAAGAGGCGCCGATGCCGTAGCGACTGACCGATGCGGGAAGCCGATTTCGGATCGCTCGGGAGAATCTCGTAACGAGACCAGGGGGCGTTCTCCGTAACCCTTCTGAGACTCGGCGCTTGACGTTGAGGTCGTGCGCGGCGTAGACGGATCGCGCACCATCGATCCGAATGGTCGGGTGGGTCGGAACGCCGCGACGAAAGGCCGACTGATGGTTGAGAACAGCCATGTGATCACGACCGCGTCGAGCATCGCCCACCAAACGCGCCCTGACCGCGACGCAGGGAAGAGGAAGGCGAGCGACGGGTCCGCACGCACGTTTAGCCCCTTCAAGGTCTTACCGACAGAACCTTTGCGCGACGGCGGCTCGGTTCCGACACCCGGTCGCGACACAAGTGCGCCGTTGCGTAGCCCGATCGGAAATTCGGAACCCCGAGGCGGACAATGAGTTGTGATTCCGAATAAGGATTCTTTGCTGGTAATTCGGAACCCTGAGGGGGACAAGGGATTATGACGCGGAAGACGACGCAGAGCGTCGAAGACGGCATTCCCACGCGGGAGAGCGTGTGATTTTTTGACGAAAACAGCCACACAAGCGACCTTTGATGATTTCAAGGTGCTCCCTGCAAACGACTTGCAATCATAAAACTTGGTGCATGTGGCAGTTTTCTGCAAAAAATCACAGCCTCGGGAGCGTGGGAACGAGGATTTCGGTGTGAGGTGCACCAAAACGTCGATCGCGTAACTCCTCAGCAAACCCTGCATGCGATTCCACGTCCGTTGATTCGCGAGCAGGGCGAGCTTGACTATAATGATGCCGAAGGCCAACTGCGGGTACACCTCAGTCGGCCAGGAGAAAACTTCCGAGACAGTGTGGACCGGCTTAACCCCAGCCGCCCGAAGCTCATGCGTCCGCACATCAACGGTTAGATGGCTAGGGTAAGAGGGTCCGCGCTCGGGCGGCCGTTCGAGGACGCGGGGTTCAATGAGACGATCGATCAGGGGAACCCGGTGAGCACTGAGCGTGTGCGTTGGGAGTTGGCCGCGGAATCGATCGTGGTCAAGATCCACTGGTTCGGCATCGCCATGGGCTACGTGCTCGTCCAGACCCGGACGGGCCTGCACAATCCCTCGGCGGTCCGGGCGTTCCTCGCGCTCGGGGCCGGATACGCGGCGCTCGACACCGCGTTCCACCGCATGGGCGAAGTGATCTTCCGGCGCTGGCCGCTCTGCGTCTCGTTCCTCGAATCGGTTTTCATCGCGCTGCTGTGCTATCACGACACGGGGCTTTCCAGCCCCTTCCGATGGTACTTTCTGCTCTCGGCCATCTGCTGCGCGATTCGCTACCGCGCCATCGTCGCATTCTGGACGCTCGGCTTTCACATCGTAAGCTTCGGAGCGCTCGCCGCGTTCCTTGGGCTGGGTCCGGAAGGTCCGGTCGGCTGGCTCCTCACGGTCGCCATCATGGCCTGGGCCACCTGGGCGGCCTCGGCGCTGGCGACGTTGCTCCGTATGACGGGTGAAAGCCTGGAGCGGCTCAATTCCGAGCTGGAAGAGCGCGTCAGCGAACGCACCGAGGCCCTCCGCGCGACGCAGGCACGCGTGATTCAACAGGAGAAGATGGCCGCGTTCGGACTCCTGGCCGCGGGCATTGCGCATGAGGTGGGCAACCCGCTCGCGGCGGTCAGTGCCCTGGTTCAGATGCTGCAACGCCGACACCCCGACGCGTATACGGTCGAAAAGCTCGATCTCGCGTCGCGACAACTCCTGCGTATTCAGCGAACCGTGCGCGAGCTCGTCGATTTCTCGCGTCCCGCGTCGTCGGCGGTCGTTCGTGTGTCGGTGGCGGAGGTCGTCGACGAGGCGTTGGGGATCGCCAAGTATTATCAGCGGACCAAGAAACGGGCCATGACAGCGGACATTGATCCGGCCCTCCCGCCCTTGCGTGCGGTGCGCGATCATGTGACCCAGGTTGTGCTCAATCTGGTCCTCAACGCAATCGACGCCACGGAGCCCGAGGGACGAATTGCGATCCGCGCCGGGCTCGACGACGGCGGCATTCTGCTGGCGATCGAAGATGACGGCCGAGGCATCGCACTGCCGGACCAATGCCGCATGTTTCAGCCCTTTTTCACGACCAAGCCGCATGGGACGGGTCTCGGTCTTTATGTTTGCCGTCAGATCATCCAGGAAATGGGGGGGACGCTCACGTATGAGACGGAGCCGGGAAACGGCTCCACCTTTTTCGTGCGACTCCCCGTGAAGCCGGGATTGCCGGCGACCGAGGGTCCCTCCTCAGTCGTTCCGCCGATCCGTCGTGAACGGCATGAGTCCGCTCTTCAGCCCGCAAGTCACCAAGTCGAAGGCGTGGTTCCGTGAACGCGACGGCTCCGAAAACGAACAGTGGAACCCCGTCTCGCGCCGAGGGCCGGGGGCGGATCCTGATCGTGGACGACGAGGAGGTGATTGCGTCGACGCTCCAGGAGTTCTTGCAGAGCGAACGTTTCGAGGTCGCCGTCGCATTCGACGCCCCGTCAGCGCTCGCGCTGGCCGAGTCGCTGGAACCTGATCTGGTGCTCTGCGATGTTCAGCTCCCGGGGCAGGACGGCCTCGAGCTGCTCGAGCGTCTGTTGCGCGTGCGGCCGGAAACGCTGGTCATCATGATCACGGCGTACGCCACGGTTGAAAACGCCGTGTCCGCGTTTCAACGCGGGGCGCACGATTATCTGATGAAGCCCGTCATTTTTGATGAGCTGCTGGCCAAGATCGATCGCTTGATGAGTTATCGACGTCTGCTCCTGGAGAATCAGGCGCTCCGCCGGCAGCTCCACGGGTCAGAGGCGTCCGACCCTTTGGTGGGCGACAGCCCGCCGATGCAGCGAGTGAAAGCGCTGATTCGCAAGGTGGGACCGACGCGGAGCAACGTGCTGATCACGGGTGAATCCGGCACGGGGAAGGAGTTGGTCGCCCGCGCACTCCACCAGCTTGGTCCGGACCCGGACTCGGCGTTCCTGGCCGTCAACAGCGCGGCGATCCCGCACGACTTGCTGGAGAATCAGCTTTTCGGCCATGTCCGAGGTGCGTTCACCGGCGCCGACCGCGATCACGCCGGCCTCTTTGTCGCGGCGGGGTCGGGGACCGTGTTTCTCGACGAGATCGGCGAGCTCCCGCTGGCGACGCAGGCGAAGTTGCTCAGGGCGATCGAGAACAAGGAGGTTTTGGCGGTGGGGGCGAACCGGTCGGTCTCCGTCGCAGCGCGGGTGGTCGCGGCAACCAATAAGGACCTTGCGCAGGAAGTGGCCGCGGGACGGTTCCGCGCGGATCTGTACTATCGGCTCAACGTCGTCACGATCCCGCTCCCTCCGTTGCGGGAACGCCGGGAAGACATTCCTGCGCTCGTGCAAACGCTGCTGGCCCGCCTGGTGCGGCACCTGGGTAAGCGGGTCGACGGGATTGATAACGCGACCATCCGGGGCCTGATGGCCGCTCCGTGGAAAGGCAACGTTCGGGAACTGGAAAATGCGCTCGAACGCGCGGTGATCCTCGCCGACGGCGCGATCCTTACGCCCGACGATTTCCCGCCCGGTCTCATTTCCGAGGGTGAATGCGTGCCCGAAAGCGCCGGGAGCGATCTTCGGGCCGCGCTCCGCGACTATGAGCGCCAGCACATTCAACGCGTGCTTGTTGAGTGCTCCGACGATAAGCGTGAAGCCGCACGGCGCCTGGGGCTGGGGCTTTCTTCGCTCTACAGAAAACTCGAGGAATTTGCGATCAAGTAGACCGACCCGATAGGATTCAGCAAGGGCGGGCTTTTCAAGGATTCAACCCACTCAATTTCATGCGTTGCGCCCGCTGTGACCATCTGGCGATCCCCCAAGCTTTGGGCCGTAGCCCAAACGGGCAGCTCGTCTACGGCTGGTGCCTGGAATGCCTGGAAGAGGAGGGATGCACAGAGATCCAAATCGCCAAGCGATCACGGAACTTCCGCCACCCTCATCAGCCGTCGTCGCATCCCATGCGGGCCATGGTCAAGGCGAGATCCCGGGTTCAGGGCATTGTCGGGCTCCTGCTTTTGATCTGGGGAGCGGTCCTGACCCTGGGGGCCCTCTGGAAAACGGCCCATCCGTCACTGGAGCGTCCAAGCCCAACGGGTAACGGCACCCCGGCACTTCTCTTTGTCGGAGGCGCCGCGCTCGGGACGACAGGACTGGTCTTCCTCTCTGTCGCTCTGGCACGCATGCGATGGTTCTGGCGCGTGCTCGAGGTGCTCTTCTTCTTATGTGCTCTCGGCGTGCTCGTCGCGGGCATTGTTCAACACGACCCCCGGCGCGACCCCTGGCTCGTGGCGCTCGCCGGATTCGCACTCGGACTCTCCGTGATGGTCCGCTGGCGGCAGCGTTTTCATTTTCTCAACCGGCACGCCGCAGACGCCGCAAACTTTACGAGGTCTCTTCAGAATAACGGAAACGGTCACGAAAACGCCCTCTAGGCATTGAATCTAGGAAGGCTGCATAGGCCCGCGCAAACTTCGAGCATGGGGGTTGCGTTGATTAATCGCAACATAGGGCTTTCCGGTAAGTTGACAGTCCGTGGCGGGCCGCCTTAAGCTACCGGAGCCGTTCAAGTGTGCGCCAAGGATGACCGATGCTTCGGTGAAAGACGGAGGCATGACCGTGCGGATGGAACACCCCCAAGTGCGAAAGTCGAGCCTGATGATGCGTAGACTCATTCTCTTGTCAGCACTCGTCTGCATCGTCTCAGCGCGGCCGGTCCACGCTTCGTATCAGATCGGCCAGTTCTTCAATGATGGTGGGTCAGGGATCACCTGGACCGACAACGGGTCGAACACGGGTGGCACGTTGACGGGGACGGAGACCGGTTACTTCACCTTCACCAACATGAGCGGCCTGCTGACCAACCCGGCGATGAATGGGGCGGTCGAGCCGGCGACCATGACGATTACCGATTCCACCGTCACCGACGGTTTCACAGCGGGCAATCAGTTGAATCAGCCGTTAAGCGGGACCTTGACGGTGGCGATCACGTCGGGCGGCCAGAACCTCCTGACGGCAACGGTCACGACCGGACCTCCGCTCCTCGCGGGGACAGGGTCGGCTGCGGCCTTGGTGTCCGCCACGCCCAGGGACAACGTGACCTACACGTCCGATTTCTTCAATCCTGCCGCGTTGACGAATCAGGGATTCTCGATCCCTCTCGTGGGTGTCACGCCGACGCTTTCGTTCAACACCACGGGTGGTCACAATTTCCTCAACAGCTTCCAGGCATCGGCATCGGCGATTTTCAGTGCGAACGCGGTCGCCGTGCCCGAACCCGCGAGCCTCGGACTTTTGGGAATCGGGTGTGTGAGCGTGCTGGGGCTTCGCCGACGGTTTGGCCGCCGGACGGCTTGAAATCTGCTTTCGACAAATCACATTCCGTTGATGGCCCGCCGGGATCTCGATTCAGGCGGGCTTTTGCATGCGCCTGTCGGAACCCTTTAGGGCTGAGTGGAGCGAACTGCTACAATCTTGGGAACGTGAAGTGATCTCTTCCCCGCGTGAGCCGCGTGGGAAGCCCATATCGCGGAGTAGCCAGCCATGGCGACTGTTCCTCGCCCATCTCATCGCCGCACGGTCGAATACCCCACCTCGGACGGAAAGCCGATGGCCGAAACTGACGTCCACCGCAAGGACATGGTCGACCTGATCGAGTCTCTGACCTCGTACTTCGCGGCGGATCCTGGCGTCTATGTGTCGGGCAACCTCCTTCTTTACTACGTAGAGGGGGACAAGCGCAAACACATCTCTCCCGACGTCTTCGTCGTGAAAGGCACCCACAAGGCCGACCGGCTGCATTACCTCCTTTGGGAAGAGAAACGTGGGCCTGCCTTGGTGATCGAACTGACCTCGCCCTCGACCCGCGCCGAGGACCAGCGCAAGAAGCTGGCGCTCTATCGGGACATCCTCAAGGTCCCCGAATACTTCATGTTCGACCCGTTACAGCAGTACTTGAAACCCTCGCTGCAAGGCTACCGCTTGATCGACGGCGTCTATGTACCGATCACGCCCGTAGACGGGCGGATTCCCAGCGAGGAACTCGGGTTGCATTTGGAGCGCGACGGCCAAAAACTGCGGCTTTTCGACCCGACACAGGGCCGCTGGATTCCGACCATGGAGGAGGTCGTGGCGGCCGAATCCGAGGCACGCCGCAACGCTGAAGCTGAAATCGAACGATTGCGCAGAGAACTCGAAGCGTTGAAGAATTCGCGATGACGTCCGCACCGAAGGGATCGCTGCGTTGGCGTTGGCAAGGCCGATGCAATGGACGTGGTCCACGACGGATCAGCGAGAGGCTACGGCTCCTCAAACAAAACGATACTCGCGGTATAGCCGTGGATAAAGTTCTGGCCGCCGATCGGACCGATCTCTCCCATCGCGAAGAAACCAGCGACCGGAATTGGTCCAAGAACATCGCGCACCGCCTCGACATCGTGATGAGGCGTCTCGAACAGCCGTGTTCCCCGGCCATTGCAACTGAAGAGCAGGGCACCGTGGATCTTCGCATCCGGACGAGCGGCGATCTCACGCTCGAGCAGATCCCGGAGATCCTCGTCGGCCGTGTCGGCATCGCGGACGTGAAACTGAATCGTTTGACCGACTCGCACCAGATCCGTGATGGCGATTCCCCCCGCTTCATCCGCACCAAGCACATTACGAACGAGGAAATCGCCCCGTTGAAACGTGTCCTGATATTCGTTGATGACCCGGCCGATGTGTACGCCCTGCTGGAACAGTGCGCGCTCGTCGGGTTCGAGGCTGTCGAAGACTTCGCGCAGGACCTCCAGTGCGGGCCGCCGGCCCAATTCGCGAATCAAGTTTCGGTCGATCTTCGTGACCACAAAGTGCCTACCGATCGGCCGGCATCCCTGGCTCACAACGGTCCGCACGGTCAACGGCCCCGACAGCTTGACCGCCACGGCGCCGTCGTCGAAAACCTGGTCATCGAGGATGAACCGGTTGCGGCCTGCTGTCTGCGATGCGCTGGCCATGCCACCCACCAGCCGCAGCCCGCGCGAGGATTCATTGGCTTTTTTCAGCAGTCGATCGACGGGGAACGTAAACGGGTCGCCCAGCAGCAACACCGAAGCGTTCGCGAGGTCGTCGCTTGGGGCGGGCCAGCCGGCAAAGTCGTCGCCGTCGTAGAGCAGACGCAGAGGTTCCGCGGTAACGCCGGGCAAACGGATGGACCAGAGACTGAGCGCAGGCTTCTCCTCAATCTCGCTCCCAGCGCCGATGATGGATTCGCCCGTACAGCCGAGCACGTGACGACCCAGGCCCCGCGCCCGTATCTCGGACGCGATCCGTGCGAACTCCGGTGCGTGGTGCAACGATGCGAAAACAAACGCCAGATCGGCGGGCTCATCTTCGAATTTCCCGCTCGCTTGCTCGAACACTTCATGGAGGGCCACTTCGGTATCCCGAACCGTCGAGAGCGCGGAAATGCACGACATTGCAGCCTCCTTCACGCAGACTTCACAGGCCGGCCGCCCCGATGGACCGCCGCGGGCATTTTACCCTGGCCGGTTCCGGGGCCGATAGGCGTTGCCGGGAGAGTTGTACTTAACGCTGATTGACAGAAACGATATAATCAGGGGCAACAGCCCCCTGGGTACGCCGTCTGCAAACACACGCGACACATGCGCGCTCGAGATGGGATCCTCCTGAACCTTCTGACCTCCCCGAGAGTCCGCTCCAACAACCCTCTGGCCGCTTGACACTGGGCAACGCAACGACGCGAAAAACGGTCGACTCCGAGGTCCCGTTTTCACGCCCGATGTCCGTCGGTCCGGAGCAGGGGGAGCCCCGACGGCGGTCTCCCGTTTGCAGGCCTTGGTGAAGCGCTGAAATTCACAATTCCCCCTGGATGGTTAAGAGATGGCCCTCGATCCCAAGTACATCCGCAACTTCTCGATCGTAGCCCACATCGATCACGGTAAAAGCACGCTCGCCGACCAGCTCCTGCTCCAGTCGGGTGCGATCACTCAGCGCGAGTTTCGCGAGCAGCTTCTTGACGACATGGACATTGAACGGGAGCGCGGAATCACGATCAAAGCGCGCGCTGTGGCGATTAACTACACCCTCGACGGCGAGACCTATGAGCTGAACTTGATCGACACGCCCGGGCACGTCGACTTTCACTATGAAGTTTCGCGCAGCTTAGCCGCCTGCGAAGGGGCGATCCTGCTCGTGGATTCCACGCAGGGCGTGCAAGCGCAGACCGTGGCGAATGCCTATCTCGCCGTGGCGGGCAACCTCGCGATCATTCCGATTCTCAACAAGATCGACATGCAGGCCGCCCGCCCCGAGGAGATCAAGGAAGAGATCATGGCCACGCTCGGCATCGACCCGGCCGAGGTCCTTGCCGTCAGTGCCAAGACGGGGCAGGGGGTCCCCGACGTCTTCCGCGCGATTATCGACCGCGTTCCCTCTCCGCAAGGGAACCCCAACGCGCCCCTTCGCGCCTTGATTTTCGACTCCAAGTTCGACGACTACCAGGGCGTTGTGACCTACGTCCGCGTCGTTGACGGCGTCCTGCGCAAAGGCCAGAAGATCCGGCTGATGGCCGGCGGCACCGAGCACGAAGTGACCGGCCTTGGCCGCTTCCGTCCCCATTCGGTGGCGTGCGACGAGCTCGGCGTCGGTCAGGTGGGCTACGTGACCGCGAACATCAAGCGGCTGTCCGACGTCCGCATCGGCGATACGATGACCGACAATCCGCGAAGCGCCGAAACGCCGCTCCCGGGGTACTCCGAGCCGATGCAGGTCGTCTACTGCGGTCTCTTCCCCGCGACACACAACGAGTTTGAGGACCTGCGGACTGCATTGCAGAAACTAGCGCTGAACGATTCGAGCTTTACGTTCGAGCCTGAGACGTCCGACGCCCTCGGCTTCGGCTTCCGTTGCGGGTTCCTGGGCATGCTGCACATGGAAATCGTCCAGCAGCGGCTCGAGCGAGAGAGCAACCTCTCGCTCGTC
>DAIDJG010000015.1 GCA_027451445.1 Singulisphaera sp. | reverse complement strand
CAAGGGTGAAACGAAGCCGCACGAGGGACCTGAGCGCATTGACGAGCCACCAGGTAAAATCACCCAATATGCGCGCTGAAAGCGCACAAAAAGTGGAAGGAAGAGCGCAGCGCGGTCTGAGGCCACTTTTCACCATCCCACCCCTACCCCCCCTTCCCAAGGGGGGGAGATAATATGTTCGCGTCTCGGAAGAGATTGGGCGTAGCGTTCGGTTAACGCGAAATGGGGGGCAATGACCGTCCGATGAGTACATTTCCGCCACGAACTGCTCGCCCTCGCGCAACGGTTGAGGTGCAATGGGAACAGGCGAACGCGGGCGCTGACGCCATACCCCCCACCCCCTCGTTTTCAATTGATATATTTATATGTTCGCCTTTCGCGCCGGCGCGACGGATTGCCGTTCAAACGTTAACGGCTCTGGTACGGGGGCGGTCCCCCCTTTCCCGGGCTAACAAACCATGGCGCTGCAATCGAAAAGCTCATCAAGGCGCGTTCGGGGCCCGTTCATTCGCTGAAGGCCGTCCGGAGAGAAGTTGGCGCTACGACGAGTCGGTCTCGACGACAACCGTAAACGAAAGCGAGCCGTTGCGCTGCGCGACTCGGCTACTCGGAGCCCCAGGGCTGTCAAGGGGTTGCGATTCCGAGTAGCGTTTTGGGACGGCTATACGGAGCCTCAGGAGAGACAAGGAGCGATCTCGCGACAGTCGATCCAGACCGGCAAATTAAGCGGCGCACGCGAGCGCAGCCAGCGCCGGGTAGAGCCACTCCGCTCGCGGAAAGCTCGTTACCGTAACCAGAAAGGCCGTCGCCACCAGTGTGATCGTCCCGGGCGAGTCGTACGCTGGAATGATCGCCAGCACCGTCAAGCCAAGTGCCCCGGAGAAGAACGGCAGGGCAAAAACCGGATCCCACGCCGGACTCAAGAACCGCCCGCACGACCACGTCCGAGCCAGCCTTGATCTATCGGCGAGTCTTCGAGCCGACGGATCATCGCGTGCCGCCCCGGGGAACGCGTCATCACACGCGATGTTCAGAGGACTCGAAGACTCGTCCTCCGAACAAGGCTGGCTCGGACGGAGCCCTGCCCTCTCAAAAATATGCAGGCTTCAGACATAAAATGATGTCGGGTGCTTCGGGCGTACGCAACGCGAGGAAAAACCGCTCTAAGAGCGGAGCGGCATGATCGCGATCACAGAGTGGCGCAAGAAATCCAGGCATCCAAGGTTTTTGCGAATGCATCTCCCTTAGTCCGTACGATTATAACTTTTGACGGTGATAAACAGTCAACGCGCGGAACGATACACTCTTCGATATGACCGGCTTGAATCAACTCCAGGGTGGAATGGACGATCGCGCACCCGAATGATTGGCGTTTTTCCCCCACATGTTGCACGAAATGCATTCGACGCTGATAATGAACATCTATGGCCCTGCCTGCCTGCCGTGAGCTGCCTTGAGGGACACCATCCGTCAGAAACGTTTCACACGAACGGGCCCAACCCCTCATGCCTCGAATCGAACCTTTGGATACGCGGGCGAGCTTGCTGATCCGCATCCGCAATCCGCGCGATGGTGCCTCGTGGCAGTCGTTCACGGAAGTCTACGCACCCCTTGTCTACCAGTACGGCCGGCGCAAGGGGTTGCAGGACGCAGACGCGGCGGATCTGAGCCAGGACGTCCTCACCGAGGTGGCGCGTTGCATTCGCTCGTTCGAGTACACCCCTGGGCGTGGTCGGTTCCGCGACTGGCTGGGCACGCTGACGTTTCGACGCCTGGGGCATTTTTTCGAGCGCCGAAAGCGTATACTCGAGGTGGTCCCCGACGAATCCGGCTCGGTCGTCGCCGATTGTGCCGAATCCACGGGTATTGATCCGGAGTGGACCGACGAATTCAATAGTCGGATCTTGCACCAGGCCCTCGAGCGCACGCGACCGCATTATGAGCCAACGACGTGGCGTGCGTTTGAGTTATCATGGGTCCAAAACCGGCCGGCTCCGGAGGTTGCGGCGGAGTTGAATGTACCGGTCGTTGCGATCTACGTCGCGAAGTCGCGCGTGCTAAAACGGCTCGAAGACGAAGTACGGTTGCTCGCCGATGACGTGCCCTGTCTTATACCTCTCCACTGAGCCTCACCGCTCGGTCCGCGAGGCACGGGGATGATCGAGTGTCCCGATCCTCAGCTCCTCGCAAGGCTCCTGAATGAGCCGGAGCTTCTGTCCGACGACATCTTGCGAGGCCACATCGACGCGTGCGCGCTTTGCCAGGGGCGTCTGGACCAGCTCACGGAAGGCGCAGATCTGCGGATGATGGACTCTTCGATTCAAGAGCCTCCCCCAGCGACCGCCGAGAACGGTGAACTCGATCGCGTCCTGGTGGCCCTGCGCGCGTTGCCAGGCATGCAAGTGACAGACCTGATGGGCAGCGAGCTGGTCCGTGCACCCAGGTCGTTACTCGGTCCGCCTCTTGAACCGGGTGAACTCGGCACACTGGGACCCTTTCGTGTCGAGAAAGAACTCGGGCGCGGCGGCATGGGTATCGTGTACAAGGGATTCGATCCCGGATTGCGCCGGTGTGTTGCGCTCAAGCTTTTGAGGCCGGAGCTGGAAGATGCCCGCTCCCGCGCCCTGTTGGTCCGCGAGGCACGTGCTGCCGCGCGGTTTCGGCACCGCAACGTGGTGACCGTTTACGGCATCGTCGACCCGTCGGACGCTTCGCCGTACCTCGTCATGGAGTACCTGACCGGCTCGCGACTCGGCGAGCTGGCCCGCGCCTCAAACGGCCTGGAACCGCGCCGGGTGGCTACGATCCTCGTTCAGGTTGCCGACACCCTCGCCGCAGCCCACGCCGAGGGGCTCGTCCACCAGGACGTCAAGCCGGATAACATCGTCATCGATCCCGAGACCGACCGCCCCAAGCTCATGGACTTTGGTCTGGCGCTGACTCACGACAGCGGTCGGCTTGCCCGCGACGCGTGTTGGGCCGGGACACCGGCCTACATGAGTCCGGAGCAGGTTCAGGGAACGGTTGCACTCGATCAACGCGCCGATGTGTACGGCCTCGGAGCCACCTTGTACGAAGCGCTGACCGGCGTTCCGCCGTTCCGAGGCGCACGCCACGTCGTGCTCCAAAAGATACTCGACGAGGAGCCACTCGCGCCGCGAAGGCTTGACGATACCATTCCCATCGATCTTGAAACGATCTGCCTGAAGGCGTTGTCGAAAGACCCGGCCCAGCGCTATCAGTCGGCGGTCGATATGGGCGACGACTTGCGGCACTTTCTCGCGGGTGAAGCCGTCGCGGCTCGTCCGGCCGGCAGGCGGGAACGAGGCATCACGTGGGCGAAACGACGGCCGGCCATCGCCGCGCTCAGAGCCGGGATCGTGATGTCGACCATGCTCGGCTTCGCGCTCGTTTCCTCGCAGTGGTATCGCGCCGAACGCGAGGCTCACCGGGCGGAATTACGTGGGATGGAAGAGGATCAGGCCCGCCAAAAAGAACGCGAGCGGGCCGAATCGGAGTCGAACACTCGGCGCGAAGCCCAGCGCACTTCGGCCAGGCTTGCCCTCGCGAGGGCCCAGGCACTGGGTGAGCAGGGACTGAACGCCGAAGCGATCAACTGGCTGGCCAAGGGGTTGCGCGACGTCCCTGACGACGACCGGGCTCTCGAGCGAGCGCTCCGCGTCAACTGGACATATTGGCGTCCAGGTGTCGTCCTGACCCGAGAGTTACGCCACTCATCGAATTACGTCGACTGCCTCGCCTTCAGCCCCAACGGCAAACTCCTCCTCGCCGCTGAGGCCGCCGGCAAGAAAGCGCGCCTCTGGGACCTGGCAGAAGCGCGGATTCTCTACACGTTCCAGCACGATCCGCCGGTCCCAATCGCCGCAGTCGCGTTTCACCCGCACGGCGAGCTCGTCGCGACTGCTTATGGGAATGGTGGCGACGAGGTTCAACTCTGGCGCGTTGACACAGGTGAACCCGTTCCAACGCGGCTCCGCCACTCAGGTCCATTGCGATCGATCGCGTTCAACCCCGACGGTACCCACCTCGCCTCGATCGACTCGTCCGAACGCGTGCGCGTTTGGGATGTCGTCACCGGCGAAGTCATCGGCAAGGGGTGGACGGAGCCCGGCGCCCAGAAGCTCGCGTACTTCCCCGATGGCCAATCGCTCCTGATCGGCGGATTCTTCCGGACCTCTTCCCGTCGCGACGCACTGAGCGGCCAACCTGTCGGTAAGCCTTTTGAACATGCCGCGAATTTCGTAAGAGTCGCGACCAACCCCGATGGCAAGACCTACCTGACGGGCGGGGAAGACCAAAGAATTCAACTCGTCGACGCAACGACAGGTGAGGCCCTCGGCCGCTCCCCGATCCAGGCGGGGCTGGTCCGTGCCCTGGACTTCAGTCCCGATGGCCAGCATTTCCTCGTCGGGACCACTGACGGAGTCGCACGCGTCTGGAACACCGTCGAGTTCCGCCCCGTCCTGTCAACCAGCCGGCATTTCGGCGAGGTGACCGCGGTCGCGTTTGCGCCCAACGGGAAGCAATTCGCCACGGGCTCAACGAATGAAATCGTTCGGATCTGGACCATCACGAACCCCGCTCCGACCGGCGCACCGTTTGGACCTTCACTTGATGCCCCCGTGCGGTCGCTCGCCGTGAGCCCCAGTGGACTCACGGTTGTGTGCCAGGCAGGTTGGTCGCGGCTCGAGTCGAGGAACGGCTCCAATGGTCAACCCCTCGGCAAGTCTGCCGAGGCGTGCTGGTGGTTTCCGCCGCTCGCTGACGGCCTGGGGATGTTCATGGTGCAACGCAATCGAGACACCTTGCAGCGCTGGGATGCGATACAGAACCAATATGTGGACCCCAAGGTCCCCTATCATCGGGACGATTTTTTCCCCAACCACGCGTCCATCAGCGCGGACGGACGCCGCATGATCACCCTCGATAAACTGTACGGGAAATCGGCCCAACTCTGGAATTTGGCGAGTGGGCAGTGCATGGGCGGCCCGCTGACGCATTCGGATACACTTTCTCTCTCAACCTTCACGGCCGACAGCAAAACGATTTTGAGTGGCGGCAACGCCTACGTGTGTGTTTGGGACGCAGAGAGCGGCCGGCCGATTGGTGCCCCGATCGCTCAGGCCGCGAACGGCGTCCTCGTCGCAAGTCCGGACGGTCGCCGGTTCCTGGCAGCCGGCGGACAGGACGCCCAGAGCAAGGTCTGGCCTGCGCAAGTGTGGGACCTCGCGCGCCGCGAACCCGTCGGCCGTAGTCTCGTCCATGCGGCCATGGTTCGCGCGGCGGCCTTTGACCCGGAAGGCCGCACCGTCGTCACAGGCAGCCAGGATCGCACGGCCCGGCTTTGGAACGCCGAGACCGGAGCACCGATCGGACCGCCGCTCCTCCACGGCGGCTCCGTGGAATCCGTTGCGTTCAGCCCCGACGGCAAGACGGTTCTTACGCGCAGCCTCGACGGCAAGGCCCGGCTCTGGGAACCGATCAGTGGCACTCTCATTGGTGAGCCACTTGTTCACAAAGGACGTCTCCTGGCGGCTCTCTTTCATCCTGACGGACGTTCCGTTTTGACCGGTGGTGAGGACGGGCTGATCCGAAAGTGGATTGTTTCCGTTCCCGTCCACGGGACGCCTGATGATGTCGATGCACAGACCGCCGTCCTGACGGGAATGGCACTCAACGCGGTCGGACAACCGGTCTCCCTGAATGCGCACTACGTCGAGGGCGTTCGCAAGCGGCTCCAGTCCAAGCGTTGGTCGGTCAGTGAAGTTCCCTAAACGACCGGCGATTGTGACCACGCAACGTCATGGGGGGCGTAATCCTCGTCCGGGTCGACGCACGCTTCCGGACGGCACAGTGACATCCGCAGGCACATCACGGATGCACGGCCAACAGGATTTCCAGTGGCCCATCAGCGCCTCGAGGCCAGCAATCGGGCGTCCTCAACGCTCCTTCAGTGCCACTTTTCTTCGTGCAACAACGGCAACGGTTTTGTAAAAACCGCCCCGGTCGAGCACTTTTGTGAAGGGAACATCCCCAGTCAGCTAATTGTGAACGACTTCGGAGAGCAGAATCCGAACAACCGTCCGGATCGATACTTCCGTCACAGGCACTCCGTTTTTCGCGGTACCGGCACGACCTTATCTCGGCCATTCATGGGGTTGGCACGGTGATTGCTAATGATGTGGGAGCCCCCTCCGAACACGACTTTCCTGCAATCCGCTGCGAGTGATCTTGACTCGAAAATGTGTTCCCGACCGCAGTCAGTCGCGGGAACACCGGATTGCGGTCGACGGGTCGGTCGGAGTACCCCGCGGTTGTAGAGGGGATCGTCAAGGACGGCGATCCTCGCAGCCTTAACAGGAGGTTAGGCATGGCTGTCCGAGGGATGAAGGTTCTGATCCTGATGAGCCTCGCGTGGGTCGTCCTGGTGCCAAGCAGCCAGGCCAGTCCCCTCCCTTGGTCCAGCGATGACTGGAATTGGACGACGTTCGCAACCTCGACCGGCAGCTCGACTCCGGCACCGTCAACTCCACCCGCACTCGCCCCGTCCACTCCGTCGGCGTTCACAAACGCAGGCACCATGCCGCCCCCGCCTCCGGCAGCACCGGCCCCGGCACCGCCTCCTCCGCCTCCGGCCCCGGCCCCGGCCCCAACTCCTCCAGTGTTCGCGGCCTCCGCGCCTTCCGTGGCGGCCCCGGCCATTGCGGCCCCCGCTAACACGCCGGCCACGGTTGATGCCTTCCTGAACTTCGGCACCGGACCCTATGCCGAGGCCAGCGTTCTGACGAACGGCAACGCCCAACCGTGGTACAGCAGTGCAGCCATCGCCAGTTTCTTCGGAGGCCAACCGACCACCCAGCAGCAACAAGCATTTGTGAATACCGTTGAGCAGCGAGTGGAGCAAGCATTCCAACTCAGCGGAGTGCCCCTGACCCTCACCACCGATCCGACGGTCCCAGCCGCTCACATGATGAGCATCGTCTCAGGGACATCCAGCCACTTCACTCCGAACGCGATCGGTGAGACCGACCTGGGACGAAACGGCTTCAACTTCATCGACCAGATCGCGCACTCAGCCCAGAACCTCGAC
This sequence comes from Singulisphaera sp., assembly GCA_027451445.1. Lineage (GTDB taxonomy): Bacteria > Planctomycetota > Planctomycetia > Isosphaerales > Isosphaeraceae > DAIDJG01. Next base: position 1,103 of record DAIDJG010000015.1, on the reverse strand, counting down.
CAGCTTGAATGGATCCTCGCCCACAACATCTCCCACGAGCTGATGCTCGCCTTCGGCGTTCCGGAGGTGCACGACACGACCGGCAACTACATCGACGCCGAGAAGGCAAACTTCTCGATGATGACCGACCCGAACGCGGTCTTCAGCTCGGGCGCTGTGCAAGATCTCCTGTCCAAGAACTTCCTCGCCGGCGGCAACACCCTCATGACTCCCCTGGCTCAGGAAGTGGATCCCCAGAACGTCCCCGAGCCGGCGACGCTCGCCGCATGGACCCTCGTCGGGGTGGGTGCAGTCGTCATTCGCCGGCGTCGCAGCCGCCGGAATGCGGCCTGAGTTGAGCAGCACGATTGCGATCTCCCGTCTCGTGACTTCACCACGCTGCCTCGAAACCCAGGGCCGTTTCCGGCCCATTGACATCGACGCGGACTCCGTCGCATGATGGGTTGACCGGGTGGGATGCCAGAAGATTTGCACCAAGAGCTTCCTGGAGATGGGGCCTCCTCTTGAACCGGCGTTGGCGGCATTGCCGAGTTTGGTTAGCCGTTATCTACCTCCTGGCGGCAGGTGTGGTCCAGGCGACCCACTGGCACAGCCAGGATGAGCAGACGCGGGCCACTCGCTGCCTCGCGAGTTGTGATGACGCACGCGTCCACATCTCGGGCCATACGTCGGTCGACCTCAATCAGCACCCCGACGATTGCCCTGCGTGCCAATTCCGGTCCTCCCACGCCGCAGCACGCGACCTCGGGCCAGCCCCATACCGGCTGGTCTCTGTGGGTCGCATCGAGGTCCCGCTACTCGCCCTTTGTCGACCTGCTTCAGCCTGCCGCCTCTCGTGCCGAGCCCCGCCGGTCGCCTGAGCTCGCCTTGATCGATGCCGCCATTGGCGCGTCGATCGTGTCAACCATGACGTGCTCAGGTTCTCGCTCGGCTTGACGGATGCCGCGTGCGCCGGTGACTGCTGGCAGCGCGTGGCTGTCCTCTTGAGAGGATTGCTTCATGATTCCCCGCGCACCCCGCGTGCTGCGCACTCAGCGCGGCCGGTTGGGCTTCACATTGATCGAGCTGCTGGTTGTGATCGCGATTATCGCTGTTCTCATCGC